>DALTYF010000053.1 GCA_029986195.1 Methanocorpusculum sp.
AACGCCTTCCGTGTCCTCTTCGACACGCAGGGAGGCAGCTTCATCAGCCCGGTGACCTACCTCTCCTACGGCGACAAGATCAGTCAGCCGCCCGCACCAACCAAAGACGGCTACACCTTCGGCGGCTGGTACAAGGACAGCGCATGCACGCAAGGATGGAGCTTCTCTGAAGGCATCCCCGGTGACATGACCCTCTACGCCAAATGGACCGCAACCGCAGGCGCCCAGAGCGGCAGCTCGCAGCAGACTGTGTCGCAGAGCGGCAGTACACCCGCCCAACAGACCGCAAAGGCAACCCCGGCGGCAACGCAGGCGCAGAGCACCTCTGCGGCCACCGCAGCAGCGCCCTCGGGAACCGCCGCGTCCGGGTCCGGCACCTCATCGGCCATGACCCAGGCACCCGCACCGGTACTTGGCGCCCTCCTCGGGCTCCTTGCCGCAGGCGTACTCGTACGGAGAAGAGACTAACCCTCTCCCTCTTTTTTTCCGACATGCAGGCGGCACACGGCATTCCCGCAAACGAGAGAACACGGAAACACTACCCGTGCAACTGACAAAAACCAATAGATGAACACAGGGATCACAATCGTAAACGCATGAAATACCTCCCGGGTACGTATCATTGCAGAAATTCCACTGGGGAGTGTGATTCTCCTGCCACCACATGACACGTACCGGTTCATTCAATACCACACACCTTTGCAGGATGCCCGTCGATACCGGCAATCATCCTTTTTTCATCGGTTCTGCCGCGAAAAGATATCGGAGGTAGTTTTCCGAAAACCGGATGCGGGAGTCTTTCACTTTGGTTTTGCTGGGGAACCACGGAACACACGGTACGCATGCCTTCGGTCTGCTTACCGCTTCGTGGGAATACATGGAAAGAGTAAGGAAATCGGTATCCCTGATCATATCCCAACGCACAGATTCTTTCCGTGTTTTCCGTAAACGAAGCAGTATTCTGTGTTTTTTCTCTGTGTTCCGTGGTTCCGCCAAGCAAAACCAAAGAGAAAGACTCCCACATCCAGTCCTCAGAAAAAGACCACCTAAATCATTTCGTGGCAGAACACATCAGCCATAAGAAACAGATTCAGACTTTTGGAACAAAACCGTCCGTTCCGTCGTGCGGACCTCCTCCCCTCGGGAATCGGTCCGGCCTGTCGTCGGTGCGTCCTGCGGGAGGATCCGGAACAAAAACGCACCGCCCCGAACTCCCCCACACTATTTTATACCTCATACATCCAATAATAGAGGGTTTATAGCTGTCCCGCAGGGGACAGCTGTATATCACAGGAATGTGGCAGACTGTTTCCCGGGGCAACCCTGAAACAAAAACTGCTGAACCTGAGGTGAATGAAAAAATGTCCAAATCAATGTATGGATACGTTCGGGATGCGTGGAAAAAACCCGCAGACTCCGGTGTAAAGAAACTCCTCTGGGAGAGAATGCAGGTATGGCGCCGCCAGGGCGCTGTCGTCCGTATTGAGCGCCCGACCCGTATCGACCGCGCCCACGCACTCGGCTACAAAGCCAAGCAGGGCATCATCGTCGTTCGTGCATCCATCCGCCGTGGTGGCCGCAGAAAATCACGGTACATCCGCGGACGCAGAACCAACCGTATGGGAATGCGCAAGGCAACCCCCGGAAAGAACCTGCAGACCATCGCAGAAGAACGCGCACAGGACCGCTACCCGAACATGGAAGTATTAAACTCCTACTGGGTTGGACAGGACGGAAAGTGCAAATACTTCGAGGTTATCCTCGTAGACCGCAGCAGCCCCGCAGTTCTTGCCGACAAGAACCTTGCCTGGATTGCAACCACCCGTGGACGTGTCTACCGCGGAAAATCATCCGCAGGAAGAAAAGGACGCGGACTCCACAACCGCGGAACCGGTACGGAAAAATGCCGTCCGAGCATCCGCTCCCACAAGAACCAGGGCAAATAACCCTGTATTCTTTTTTCTTATGATTACCGACGCCTGCATATTTGCAAATCAGGACGGATCAGCAACACCGCGCCGCATGCTGCTCACCGCAAAATCCTGCGGAATCTCCCGTGTCATTGTCTGCGGCAATGCCTCCGGCCTCCCCGCATCCTATGCAGGAGTAACCGTTCTCCGCGGAAAAATCATCGGCAGCAGACAGAACGGCAGACAGTTTCTCGGCGCAGTCAGAAAAAGCCAGGCAGGCTGTGTGGTCATGGTCAGTGCTGGGGAAAACAGCTTCAACCGGACGGCAATCACCACCAAAGGTGTGCACGTAACCGGCATCGCCGACCTCCCCAAAGGAGGATTCGATCACATCATCGCAAAAATGGCGGCAGACCACCACACCGGCATCGTCCTTGATCTCTCCCGCATCATCAGCCCGAAAAGCCGGAGAACCGCCCTCTCCCGGTATGCGGAGATCCTGTTCCTGCAGCGGAAGTATCACTTCCCGCTCGTCATCGCAAGCGGAGCAGACACCATCTTCGGCTTCCGAAACACGGCCGAAATTCTCGCACTCTGCTCCCTGTTCGGCATGACACGGCCGGAGGTCTATGCAGCACTGAACAGCCTTGACACCGTTCTTTCCCCGCCGCAGCTGGTAACGGTTGTAGAAAAGGAGGAAGCATGAGACCGCTCCCCCCGACACTCCGGGAAAACCGCCGGTACCTTCTGGTAAAAATCACCGGAGAATTTACCGCAATACCGCAGCAAAAAGAAATCTACCATGCAGTCCGTGATGCAGCAGCCGAACTCTTCGGCGACGCCGGCTCTGCACAGATGCATATCGCGGTTGTCTGGTCCGAAGGCGAACACGCCGTTATCCGGTGCCGCAGAGGATGGGAACAGCAGACAACCGCCTGCGCTGCCGTCATCACAAAACTCTGCGGATCTGCCGCAGTGTTCCGGACGGTTGCCGTATCCGGAACAGTACACGGCGTCAAAAATCACATCAAAAGTACCACGTGGGACAATGACAGCCTGCCGGGCTATCGGTGCTCCGGCAAAAAGGTTGATAGTCTCGAAGGTAATAATACGCAACAATATCTCACACGAGATGATATACATAAGGAGTAACCATGCAGCCACAACAATATCAGATGGGAGGCTATGATCGTGCCATTACGATGTTCTCTCCCGACGGGCGCTTATATCAGGTAGAATATGCCCGCGAGGCAGTGAAGCGCGGAACAACCGCGGTTGGCATCAAATGCAAGACCGGAGTTGTTCTCCTCGTCGACAAACGTGTCAGCTCCCGTCTTCTGGAACCGTCATCCATTGAAAAAATCTTCATGATCGACGAACACATCGGCGTCGCCTCCTCCGGTCTCGTCGGTGACGCCCGTGCCCTGGTTGACCGTGCAAGAATTGAAGCACAGATCAACCGTGTCAGCTACGGCGAACCGATCGACGTAGAAACCCTTGCCAAAAAACTCTGCGACCACATGCAGACATACACCCTCTTCGGCGGTGCACGCCCCTATGGTACCGCCCTGCTGATTGCGGGTGTGGACAATGAAGGCGGCGAAACCCGCTACCGGCTCTTTGAAACAGACCCGTCGGGAACACTCCTTGAGTACACGGCAACCGGCATCGGCATCGGCAGACCCGCAGTAATGAAACTCTTTGAATCCGAGTACAAAGAGAACATGACCGCCGAAGAAGCGATCGATCTCGGACTCAAAGCCCTGCACACGGCAACCGAAGGCAAATTCGATGTGAACACCGTTGAAATCGGCATTGCCGGCGCGTACTCCGCAAAGAAACGGACGTCCAAGAAAGTTGAGGCACCGGTCGGCTCCGAGACCGCCGTCCTCCCCTTCCGGAAACTCAATGCCGAAGAGGTAAAAACCGCGGTCACGAAATTTTCCAAAGCGCATGCCGAGGACAAAAAACGGACGCGTGAGGAGAGTATATGATCTCGCTTGATGATGCAGTAACGGCACGGCTGGAAACGCACGGTCTCCGATTCGAGATGCTGGTGGATCCGGAACTCGCTGACAAGATGCGCCACGGCGACGAGAGTATTGCAATCGAGGACGCGGTTGCCGCACTGTATGTGTATGAAAACGCCTCTCACGGCGACAAATCGCCGGAAGAGGATCTGGAGAAGGTATTCAAGACCACCGCCTTTGAGGAGATTGCAAAGCAGATCATCCTGAAGGGAGAGATCCATTTAACAACCGAACAGCGCCGCCGCTTAAAGGAAGAGAAACGCCGCCGCGTCATCACCTTCATCGCACGCAATGCGGTAAACCCGCAGACCGGGCTGCCGCATCCGGCAACCCGTATCGAGCTTGCGCTCGAAGAAGTCCGCATCAACTTTGATCCGTTTAAATCGGTGGACGAACTGGTGAAGGAGACCGTAAAAGCCCTGCGGCCGATTCTTCCGATCCGGTTTGAGGAACGCAAAATTGCAGTCCGGTTCCCGATGGACTTTGCAGCACGGGCGTTCGGCGCGGTTTCCGGTGCTGCCTATGTCACCATGGAGAAAAACGAGTGGCAGAATGACGGATCGTGGATTTGTGTCGTCAAAATCCCCGCAGGAATGCAGGAAGAGTTTTTCAGCCTGGCAAATCATGCGGCAAAGGGCGACGCCCAGATCAAGATTTTAGAATAAGATTAAAACATCTGAGAACCAATAATAGTAGATATTTCTGAGGAATAACTATGGCATCCAAGAGCAAGCACGTAGCAAAGGGACGCGTTACCGGCAGTGCCGGACGTTTTGGTCCGAGATATGGTCGTTTCAACCGTAAGATGGTGAATGAGAGTGAGAAGATTTCCCGTGCAAAGCACCTGTGTCCGATGTGCGACACCGTTGCAGTCAAGCGCGTCGGAACCGGCATCTGGGAGTGCAAGAAGTGCGGCTACAAGTACGCCGGCGGTGCATATGTTCCGCAGACTCCTGCCTTAAAGGTCGTTCTCCGCTCTATCGAGACCAAAGGAGTATAACCGAATGGTCAGTTACAAGTGCGCCCGCTGTAAACAAACAGTTGAGATTGATGCAAATGTCCGCTGTCCCTACTGCGGACACCGTATTCTCTTTAAGGCGCGCGGTGCCGGAACGAAAGTGCTGAAAGCCCGATGACGTTCGTAACTTCATCGCGCAAATCGTCACCGAAAGTGCGCAGACTCGCAAAAGAGATCGCTTTTGCGCTCGATCTCCCGTATATTCAGCGGGGAAAGGCTGGTCTTCGGACAATGGACGCCGAAGACCCGGTAATAATTTTTCTGTCCGGCGCAAAGCGCAGCGGCCAGATATTTGATCTGACCGTATCAGGAAAGATCGTTTTTTCCATGCTGATTACCAATGTCCTGATGAGCGAACGGACCGTACCATTCCGTCACGGATTTGTTATCCGGGAACGTGAGTTATTATATGACGCGCTGTCGCCGCATCTTCCCGTGATGTTTGATGCGGGGGCTCCGGGGCCGATTGTGTTCTATGGAACCCAGAAGATGCAGTACATTCTGCAGGTTATGGTATGACCGGCAGTGCGGGTGTTCTCGGGACAGAGGTCTGCGGGCCGACGCATACGGCAGAGTTCCGGTTTGCGTGTCCGTATGCGGACAAGCTGTATGCGGTTCTTGCACCGGAAGCTGGTTCCGATCCGGGAGAAAAGTCACGTGTGCGCATTTCCCGTGACGGGGAGGTTGTGACACTGTTTGTGGAGGCGGAGGATGCAGCAGCCCTCCGTGCTTCGCTGAATATGTGGCTCCGGTTAGTGAATGTGTGTAAAGAAGTATTGGAGTTGTAAAAATGGCAAACCCACAGGCGGGTATCCCCCCGCAGATTCAGCAGCAGCTGGCAATGTTTCAGCAGATTCAGCAGCAGCTGCAGCAGGTATCTTCCCAGAAGATGCAGTATGAGATGACGCTTCGCGAGACCAAACGCGCCCTTGAAGAGCTCGGCGCAGCAGCAGAGGATGCGGTCGTGTTCTCCTCGGCAGGTTCGATTCTGATCCAGAAGAAGAAGGATGCGGTCTCAGCCGAGCTTCAGGAGAAGATCGATTCCCTTGAGCTTCGCGTGGGCTCTCTGGAAAAGCAGGAAAAGACGATGGCCGCAAAGGCAGGCCAGCTGCAGAAGCAGATTCAGGACGCAGTCTCCGGCGCGGGCAGCGTTCCGACTGCGGAATAATTTTCTTTTTTCTTCGGGCGTTGCACCTAACTTCGTTTATTGGCTACAAATGATCCTCGTTGATCGAGTTTCAGTCCACGATTCGCACGGCAAAGTCGTGCGAATCATGAGATGTTCCGGAATAAAGGTGCAGCGTCTTTTCTTCGGCTATCTTCAAATAGCTGTCCGTCGATATACGACGGTATGTGTTTTTTATCCGTGGACAAGGCTGCCGGATGTCTTGGATGTCTGCTGCTGCTCTTGGGAATGGTTGCGCCGCTTTATACGATCAATCTGGTTGTGGTGGAACACGCTGGACCAAAGCATCTGGAGGAGCACACTCAGTGCGCCGCTTTATACGATCAATCTGGTTGTGGTGGAACTATATCCGGTAACGGCGGCGTCTGATCTCCGGCTGGCACACTGTGTTTTGTGGTACTGCTGTGCGGGGCGGCGTACACAACTGCACGCGGCAG
>DALTYF010000054.1 GCA_029986195.1 Methanocorpusculum sp.
CGGGAAGACACGAAACACACGGAAGAAAAAAACATCACGGAACAGTTCGTGAACACCGCATGCCGCTTCGCGTCCTGCGGTTGAAAATTTCTGTGTGTTCTGTGTTTTCCGTGGGATGCTCAGGAATATCTCCGGTTTTTCCTGCGGAAGTCGGATCATTTGTTAACCCCGGGCATTATACAATCACCGGCAAAAAAATACAAAAATGGACCCGGCGGGATTTGAACCCGCGGCATCTACGTTGCGAACGTAGCTATCTACCCCTGATATACGAGCCCGGGAAAAAGTATCGGGGGAAGAAATTCCCGTCAGAGAATAATCTCAATATCTAATTGTTCTGCCAATTCCTTATATCTGTTCCGAATGGTGACCTCCGTCACACCCGCAACATCCGCAACTTCACGCTGCGTTCTCCGCTCTCCTGAGAGAATTGACGAAATATAGATCGCCGCCGCCGCAACACCCGTCGGACCGCGCCCGCTCGTCAGCTCACGTTCGCCTGCCTGTTTCAGAATCTCCATCGCACGCGACTGCACCTCGCCCTTCAGGCCAAGACCCGAACAGAACCGCGGTACATAATCGCCCGGAGACGTCGGCAGCAGCTTCAGGCCAAGTTCACGGGAGATGAACCGGTATGTTCTGCCGATCTCCTTCCGGGAAACACGCGACACCTCGGCAATCTCATCCAGCGTTCTTGGGACATTGCACTGACGGCATGCCGCATACAAAGCCGCTGCCGCAACACCTTCAATACTCCGTCCGCGGATCAGATTCTTATCCACCGCATCACGGTACACAACCGCAGCCGTCTCGCGCACGTTTCTCGGCAGACCCAGAGCCGATGCCATACGATCCAGTTCCGAGAGTGCAAACGCAAGGTTCCGCTCCGTTGCATTGGACACTCTGATCCGGCGCTGCCACTTTCTCAGCCGGTACAGCTGGGCACGGTTCTTCGATGAAATCGCACGGCCGTAGCTGTCACGGTTTCTCCAGTCGATCATCGTGGACAGACCCTTATCGTGAATCGTGAAGGTCATCGGTGCGCCCACACGTGACCGCTTCATCCGCTGATCATGATCAAACGCACGCCACTCCGGTCCCCGGTCGATGAAATCATCATCCAGCACCAGACCGCAGTGCTGGCACACCAGCTCCGCACGCTCATAATCATGGACAAGCTGGCGGCTGCCGCATTCCGGACATACCGTCGCAGTCGCATCACTGCCGCCCTGCTTCTCCTTCACCTTTTCGACAGCGGTACTCTGCCGCTGCTTCATCTTCTCACGCTCTTCTCGTAACTGTCTCAGCTTCTCGATTTCTTTTTCCATATTGAACCTCCGGTCTTCGGGCGGCGGGAATCACCCTCCCCCTTGTATCCGGATACATGACGGCGTTTTTTCGGCATTTCCGGCTTTGATCCGGGAACAACATACAAACTGTCCCCGACGCCTGCCGCAACACCGTCATTGCATAAAACGGTAAGATAGGGCCGTGCAACGCTCCCGTAGAGATCGACGATCTTCCCTACGGGGCGGCTGTCTGCATCTGCAACCTCTGAATACAGAGGCGGAAGCTGTCCGGCATCACTTCTGACAACAAGCAGCCGTCTTCCAAGAACTGCCGTAACCTCTCCTGCAAACTTCACGAATCAGCCTCAAATATCATACCGCATATATCGCAGATCACTGCAGGATCAAACCACAGGATATATATGCAATATATTATGCTGACACACTCGTATAAAAATGTTATCCAGAATCGTAAAATAAAGGTTATGAAGAAAACAAAGAATCAAACATCTGGGAAAGCACGCTCTTTGTCTCCTCTTCATTCATCCCTGCCCCGCGTGCAACCAGATACCGCATGCGTTCACTCATCAGATCCCCCGGTCCGTGCGCATCCGACTGTATCACAACATCCGCACCCGCGCGACGTGCCGCCGACAACACATGCCCGTTCGTACGGTTGTGTCCCCCGCGCGACGTGACCTCAAGAAGCACACCGTTCCTGGCCGCAAGACGGGTATCCTCATCCGTGATCAGGCCGGGGTGTGCCAGGATATCCACATACGCACTTGAAAGCGCCGCCGCATTCGTCCCCGGTGCAACCGGCTCTGCAATCGTTTCCCCGTGCACAACCACAACCTCTGCGCCAAGACCTTTCGCATACTCCGCCAGCTCATCAATCTGATCCGGCGGCACATGCGTAATCTCAATCCCTGAATACAAACGGATCCCGTACAGCTCCGCGGACCGCTTCACCGCCTCCTCGGCACGGATCAACTCCCGGACATTGGAAAAGTCCGCGTGATCCGATATTGCCATCTCCGTATATCCGAGAACTGCCATCCGCCGGATTAATTCCGTCGGCAGCAGTTCCCCGTCGCTCATCGTTGTATGGCAGTGAAAATCGTACATCGGTTACTTCCCGCTCAGTTTTTGGGCAACTTTCTGGAGCAGCTCCTCTTTGCTTCCCTCATACTCAATCCGCAGCCTGCCGCCGCTGGAAAACCAGCCTCGCCGGTGGTAATGGTTGTTGCCGGCATCGTGGATGCGGCCCTACAGGATATACCTGTATTCTCTCCCGGGTAGCCGGGCATATCCCCCGTCGATTACTGCAAATTCAGGATCACTGTCCCGGAAAAAGGGCCGGAGCTCCGCATGCTCGGGTACATCCTCCTGTCCGGGAGCAGAGACCTGCGTCATAGAAACGAGATTGGGATTGTCCGGGTCAGCCTTGACAAGTATCAGGTGTTCTTCATGCTCGGCTGCCATCGCCGGAATTGCCAGAATGGACTGCGCAAGGAGAAAAACTGCAATTTTCGAGAGCATATTCATGGTAGCATATCTCCAGTATGATTGTGTTTGGGGTGTGTATTTGGGTGCCAGAATGTTTCTGACACTAAGGAGTGGGCTGCCTATGTTAATATAGCTTTATATTTTGTTGTGTTATAATTACTTTATGTACTGAATCAATAACTACAAACATATTTTTGATACAGTTGGTGTGACTCACTCATACCCCTGAGGAACAGTGTATCTATAAACCAGACGCACACCATATAGTACTCCTATGCACCACGTGGATGTTCACATGGAGGCCGAGATTTACGGCGCCAACAACCGTCTCGCAGAACACAACGCCGAACACTTCAAAGCGCACGGTGTTCGCGCATTCGATCTCCTCGGAGCAATCGGCTCGGGCAAGACCTCGCTTATTGAACAGATCGTTCCCGAACTCAAAAAGCGCAACCTCAATACTGCTGCAATCGCGGGCGATGTCTACGGCGATGACGACTTCCAGCGTATCGTCAAGACCGGCATCCCTGCCTTCAACGCAAACACCGGAAAGGAGTGCCACTTAGACGCGCACCTCGTCCACCATGCCCTTGACCACATGAACCTCGATGATATCGACGTTGTCTTCATCGAAAACGTCGGCAACATGGTCTGTCCGACCGACTTCAAGCTCGGCGCAGAAAAGCGCATCGTTGTCATCTCCACCACCGAGGGGGACGACGTCGTCAACAAACACCCGATGATGTTCCGTGACTGCCAGATAGCTGTCATCAACAAAGTTGATCTCGCCGAAGCCGTCGGCTGCAACGTAGAACGCATGATCACCGACATCAAACGCTACAACCCTGAAATGGTCATCATCAAGACCAACCTCCGCAAAGGAGAGGGTGTAGCCGAAGTTGCCGACGCCGTCCTTGCCTAACGGAATTTAAATATCCGGAAAGCCTATACATATAGGACTCTGGAAAAGACTGAGATGATCCGGAGCGGACTATTCCGCTCCGGATCACCCGTCCGCGAGGCGTAACTGCTTTCGGGCGTTCAATCAGAGAAACTAAATTATCGGAGATATTAATTCATGCTTTGGCAAGGAAGATCAGTAAGAAAGTCCACCGGTGGCCGTTACCACGCCAACCGCGGCAAGAAGCGGTTCGAGATCGGCAGATCCCCGGCTGACACCATCATCGGAGAAACCCGGGTAAAGACCATCAGAGTAACCGGAGGCAACACGAAAGTCCGTGCACTCCGCTGTGAATACGCAAATGTCAGTGACAAAAAGACCGGGAAGGTCCAGAAGGTCAAGATCAACTCTGTTGCAGAAAATGCAGCAAACCCGAACTATGTTCGCCGGAACCTGATGACCAAGGGCGCAATCATTGCAACCGATCTCGGTAAAGCCCGCATCGTCAGCTGTCCGGGTCAGGATGGCGTTATCAATGCAGTCCTGCTCGAATAAACAAAATACTTTTTTTCTTTTCCTGTTCGTTCACAGCAAAATATACTTATCCGTAGCGGTGCCCAATATCTGATACATGAGAAGAGTGTCCTATCAGTTTCCCAACCGTTGCGATCTTGAATTTGAAGCAGACGTTCCCTTCGCGGTATTCCTTAACGCCGTCGAGTCCCTTGCCGGACGGCAGGATAACTTCAGAACCGATGCCGGCCCTATCAAACGCGAGGTCTCCGTCTTTCTTGCCCATGACCGGCTCGGCTTTGAAAAGATTGAACGCAACGCAAACATCAGCAAAACCACGACCGATGCCGCAGACATCCTCATAACCCTTACCGATACCCTGCTGAAGGCCTCCGGCAACATGCCCCTCAACGATCACCGGTTCATGATCCGCACCATGGAAAAAGGGGCGCGGACCGAGATATTCATCACCAAATCCCCCTCCATCGAAGGATTCGATGCTATGGACATGAAGAAAATGATTCTTGGGGTACTCGCGTGAACGAACTGGAAACAACAGTCGCCGCACCCTTCCGGCACGGGAGAAAAGAACGGCTCAGCAAGATGGAGCTGGTGTTTTACTATGTGCAGGACAAACGGTGGATGAGTCAGGATCAGGCAAAAAAACTGATCGACCTCGCCGCAAAGCGCGGCCTTCTCAGTAAAGAGGGGGAGGAAAACATTTACTGCTGCGCGTCCTCCCTCGCAGACGTTACCATACCCCTGGGCTTTCGTCCCGGTGATGGGATCTTTGCCGAGACCGCAGAGGAGCAGGATCCAATCGAGGCACTGATCGATGCTATTGCCGCGGCAACCGGTAAAGCCAGAAAAGATCTTGCCGCAGAGATGCAGGAGATATCAGGACACTTCGACAATCTCCTTGTTCCGGAAGCCTCCGTCATCCTCCTTGCAAAAAAGTACGAAGTCAGTATGGAGTCCTACATGCCCGCTCTGCGCGCAGCAATGCGCGAGGGGCAGTAACGTTTTTTTTTTTGATTTTTTTTCACAGAACGCCGGCGGAAAAAAACAGTCTTCGTTCGGCAAAACACTTGGAAGAAGAGAAAAAGTATTGAGAGAGATTTACTCTGCCGCTGCTTCTTCAGCAGGGGCAAAGATCTCTGCGACCGGCTTTTCGCCGTAGGTGGAGATTTTCGCGTTTACCTGAACAAAGTCAGCAGCGATCTCATTGCCGCGCTGGCTCTTTCTTCTCCGCTCACCATTGTGGGTCGCGTGGAAACCGAATCCGTCGGAAAGAAGAAGGTTTCTTCTGCCGTTGCCCGGGAGGTCCGGACGTGCCGGGGTTCCGGTTTTGTCCGAGCCGCCGGTGATTGTAATCTTATAACCATTCAGACCAAACGGAGCGCCGTCAACCTCGGTGCCAATCTTCTTTCCCAGAAGTGCACCCGCAGCTGCGCCCGTGGCATCTATTTTGTACGAAAGACCGGTTTTCGGGTCTGACAGTACGACCTTAAAGTCTACCATTGTATTAGCACATCTCCTCGATATCAATAGGATGCCGAAGTACCCATATAGTTAGTCTCTTCCCATTTATACTACTTCCCCCAGAAGGGCTGGGTCTTGCGGAAAATGTTGGTGTACTCCTCCAGCGCCTCCTGCGTACCTGCATTTAAATGGGACAGCATTTCCGTCTCCAGAACCTTCACATGCCGCTCGGGCACGGCAACGTACAGCGTCTCGCCAACATCGATTTGCCGCCCGATGGTGACGCCGTCAATCGAAACTGCAACCTCGACTCCCTCCTTGGCTTCCTGAATGTTTTCCTTGTTGAGTTTGATCTGTTTGATCTCGCCCACCACTTTGCCCTCGCGCGTTGCGACACCGACATGCGGCCGGAGGATGCCTCCCAGAACCCGCACACCTACAACCGCAGGTCCGCTCTGGCGGAACACGCAGTCGGGCAGAATGGAGAACTTTGCCGGAAGGACGACTGTCTCAAACTGTTTTGCTTCCCGTGCGCGGGTACGCTCATCGCGCCAGTCGATGTAGTCGTCGATGAGTTTGTAGATGACGCGGTTGGAGAAAATCTTCACGCCGACCTCTTCGTCGCGGATCATTGCATCCGCATCGGGCAGCAGGGGGACGTTGAAGCAGAGTACCGTTTTGTACAGTTCCTCTTTCATCACGCTGATCTCGATCAAATCGCGGCGGCTGACCGGGCCGACCTCGGCACGCATGATCGGGATGTTCTTCTCCTCAAGCTCCTTGGAGAGTGCTTCAAGCGCGCCGATGGTGTCGGCGCGAACTGTGATGCCGACCTCGGAGAGCTTCACATTGATCTCCTGCATCTCCTCTTTGATT
>DALTYF010000055.1 GCA_029986195.1 Methanocorpusculum sp.
CATCCGCGTTCATGATCTTGCTCTCTGCAAGAATTGCGCGGACCTCTTCGATATCGATGTCCACTGCACCGATGATATTCAGGCGGACACCGCCGAACTCGGTCTTCTTGATGGTGATATCCGGCCTTGGTTTGTTGATGCGGATTCCTGCATCGTAGAGTTCGTGCATCAGCACGTCCACATGCACGCCGTTGAAGACATCGCCTAGGATCACGATCAGATCCGCGGTACGGACAACTGCAATAACCTCCTTGCCGCGCCCTTTACCCATTGCCGCGCCGGCAATCAGTCCCGGAATATCCAGAATCTGAATTTTTGCGCCTTTGTACTCCATTAGTCCCGGAGCAACCGTCAGCGTGGTGAATGCATACGCGCCGGTTTCGCTTTCCGCTCCGGTCAGTTTGTTTAACAGCGTTGATTTACCCACCGACGGAAATCCGACCAGCACAATCGTTCCATCCCCTGACTTCTTGACCGCATATCCATCGCCGCTGCCGGCAGACTTCATTGCGCGGGTAACGGCATCGTCCTTGATTTTGGCGAGTTTAGCTTTTAACCGCCCGATGTGCTGTGAAGTTGCCTTGTTGTATTTGGTATTTCTGATCTCGTCCTCAATGGCTTTGATCTCTTCTTCAAGGCTCATATTGTCTATACCTATACGTTTTGGTATTAGATGAACATATGGGGGGATGTGCATCGGAATTTCGTCAGCTATAAATATTTCATACGGCAACATTAGTTACGCAAGTTCTTTTGCTGATATAGTGTAGTGGCCAATCATGTCGGCCTCTCACGCCGACGACTGGGGTTCGAATCCCCATATCAGCACTCCTTTTGTTTATCTTCTCTGACTGACAACATCTCTATATCTTTTCCATGTACGACGTTATCATCGCAGGGGCCGGTCCGACCGGTTCTACCGCCGCCCGGTTGTGTGCAGACGCGGGACTTTCCACCCTGGTGCTTGAGGAGCATGCCGCTATCGGCTATCCGGTACAGTGTGCGGGCCTTCTCTCTTCCTCGGCGTTTATGGAGTGTGAGGTCTCGGATGCTTCCGTCCTGAACACTGTCCGCGGTGCCCGTATCTGCGGGTCTGCCGGACACGAGTTGTCCTTTGCGGCGGGCACGGCCAAGGCGTATGTGGTGGACCGCGGACGGCTGGATCATGAGATGGCGGCACGCGCTGCGGATGCCGGGGCAGAGTTTTCACTGAAGACCTGTGTAACCGCAATCAATCCGCAGAAAAGGACACTTTCGGTGACCGGAGTTTCCGGGAAGCAGGAGATTCCCTACAATATCCTGATTGCAGCCGACGGGCCGCGCAGTGTTATTGCCCGGGGACTTGGTATCGCACCTTCGCGGCATATTTATGCAGGAGTTCAGGCGGAGGTTTCCTGGAACGGCAGTCCCGATTTCGTCGAACTGTACCCGAACGCTTCCCCGGATTTTTTTGCCTGGGTTATTCCTCTGTCCGCCCGGCGTGCACGTATTGGTCTGTGCGGGATGCGCGATGTTCCCGCGCGCTTTGCTGCGTTTGCAAAACAGTTCTCTCCCGCAAATATCCATGAGGTGACCGGGACGGTTCCGATTGGCGTCCGCAGCCGTACCTGCGGTGCGGGCTGCATGATTGCAGGGGATGCCGCAGGTTTTCCCAAACCCACCTCGGGCGGCGGCGTCTATACCGGCGTGCGCTCTGCCCGCCATGCGGCAGCGGTGGCTGTTGCCGCGGCTGAAACTGGGGATGTGTCAGATCCGGCACTGGCTGAGTATGAGAAGCGCTGGCGTGCGGATTTCGGGAGAGAACTTGATCTTGGTTTCAAAGTTCTTTCGTTTCGCCGCACCCTTACGGCAGAGGAGATCGATTCCGCGATTGATGCCCTGAATACGCCGGAAACAAGAGAGTTGATCACTACTGCGGGCGATATGGATCGCCCGTCTTCCCTCCTTCTGAAACTGATGAGAAAACCCGAAATAGTCGGCACATTTGGAGTTCTCGGGATAAAATCAATGATACGAAGTATGATCATTTGAGGCGTCAAAATCAGTTAGTAATACTTATTAGTAATTGCGTGTTATTGTAACCTGTAAGTGATGTAACATGCATATACCTGATTTCCTGTTTGGCTACAGCGGCATGGGAGTTCCAATTGGTATCATCTTTTGGATCATTGCCCTGGTGTTTATCGTGCTTGCCATTAAGTGGGCGCGGGAAAATCTTGATGAGTCAAAGATACCTATCCTTGCCGTAATTGCTGCAGGAATTTTTGCACTTCAGGCGTTCAATCTCCCGACCGGGTTCGGGGTCAGTGGTCATCTCGTCGGCGGTGCGCTTGCTGCAATTGTACTGGGGTCTCCGTTTGCCGCGGTGTTTGTTCTGGCAATTGTTCTGGTGATTCAGGCACTGGTTTTTGGGGACGGCGGTGTTCTTGCCCTTGGTGCAAACATCATCAATATGGGTGTGATTGCAGGATTCGTCGGTTTCTATTCTTTTGCGGCACTTAAGGATAAGATCGGCGTTCCGGTTTCTGCGGCTGTTGCCGGATGGCTTGCCTGCGTGATTGCGGCAAGTGTCTGTGCGGTTGAGATTGCGATTGTCGGTGCGGTTCCGCTGAGTGTCGGACTTCCGACGATGTTCATCTATCATGCCCTCATTGGTATCATTGAGGCAGTCATTACCGGAATCGTGGTTGTTCTTATCTTCAACGTCCGGCCAGAGCTTACCGGTAATACGGAAAAGAAAGCAATGCCGGTTAACAGGTTCCTGGCCGCCGGTCTTGTCATTGCACTGATCGTCGGCGGTTGTGCAGTCTTCTTTGCATCCGGTGATCCGGACGGTCTTGACAGTACGCTGCTGGTGAGCGGAGGTGCGAAGGATATCTTTGCCCCGGCACACGGCGAGATTGAGGAGGCGCATGACCCTGTCGGCTGGGAGTCCCCGATGCCGGATTACATACTCGGCGGTGAGGATGCGGGTGCAGCCGGCGGACTGATAGCTCTGGTTATCGGTATTTTTGCAGCTCTGATTGTGATTCTTCTTGCGGCACGGCTGGTGTATGCAGCTTCGGACAGGAAGTCATCATAATTCAAACCATTACCTCTTTATCCTTTTTTCACCTATGGGATGGTACGAATGCACCTGATTGAGACACGTAATCTCTGCCATGCCTATAGTACTTCGGTGGAGGATACGCTGAAGAATATTCATTTTGTCGCAGATGAGCGGCAGCGCATTGCTGTGCTCGGGCCGAATGGTGCGGGAAAGAGTACGCTGTTCCGCCACTTCAACGGAATTTTATTCCCCAAGTCGGGTGAGGTGCTGATCCGGGGAGAGCCGATCACCAAAGCGAATCTTTCCGAGGTACGGAGGTTTGTCGGGCTGGTGTTCCAGAATCCGGATGATCAGGTGTTCTCACCCACGGTGGAGCAGGATATTGCGTTCGGTCCGTACAATCTGGGGCTGGATGCGGACTGTGTTGCGGAGCGGGTTGATCGTGTATGCGGAATGCTGGGCCTTGAGGATCTGCGCAGCCGTGCTCCCCACCATCTTTCCGGCGGGGAGAAGAAGCGTGTGGCAATTGCCGGGGTACTTGCGATGGAGCCGCAGGTGATGGTGCTGGATGAGCCGACGGCAGGTCTTGATCCGCAGGGGGTTAAGGAGCTGTTCGGGTTTCTGAATGATCTGCCAAATTCCTGCGGTGTGACGGTTATCTACTCGACGCATCAGGTGGAACTGGTTCCGGAGATGGCGGATCTGGTGTATGTGATGGAGAAGGGAGAGATTACCGGGGCGGGAACGCCGGAGGAGATCTTTTTGCAGGAGGATCTGCTTGCCCGTGCGCATCTGGAACTTCCTGCGCTTCCCCGTCTGATCCGGTCTCTGCAAAAACATGGTGTGGCAATTGATCCCGCCTATACGTATCATGATGCGGAACAGTCGTTTCTGAAGGCGTTTGGGAAATTATGAGCCTGATCGATGAGCTGTTTGATATTGAGCGGGAGGCATACCGCAGGAGTCCGATTCATGCTCTTGATGCCCGCATCAAGCTGATTCTGTGTCTGCTCGGGCTTGTGGTGACGGTGCTTCTTCCCTACGGGACGGCGGAGCTTTTTGCGTTTCTTGTTATCTATATGCTGTTCTGGGGACTGTATGTTCTGTCGGGGTCGTCACTGCGCTATTATCTGGTGCAGCTGCTGCTGATTATGCCGTTTGGTCTGTTTTTTATTGTTCTCCAGCCGTTTTTCCCGAATCCCTACTATGAGGTGTATCATGTTGCGGCAACCCTGCCGTTCGGGGTTCAGATGTACTGGGAGTCGATCATTTTCGGTCTGTCGCTGTTTGCGAAGTTTGTGATTTCGCTGTCGTTTGTTATTCTTCTGTCGGCTACGACGACGATGCAGGCGATGCTGGAGGGTGCGGCACGGCTGCGGATTCCCCGGTTGTTTGTGGTGGTGATGGGACTTACCATCCGGTATCTGTATGTGTTTGCGCTGGTGTATCAGAAAATTCAGAGTGCGTTTGCGGCGCGCTGTTTCAACGGGTTCGACCGCCGTCTGCCGCTGCGGTACCGGCTGAATGTAATCGGGAATGCGGCAGGTTCTTTGTTTGTGCGGGCGCTGGATCAGGGGGAGCGGACGTATGCGGCGATGTGCTGCCGCGGGTATTCGTCTGCTTCTGCCGCGTACTATGCGGCAAAACCCCTGCATGCGGCGGAGTGGGTGTTTCTTTTGTTCGGTGCAGGGTATCTGATTGTGTTTCCGGTGCTGGTGTACGGGATGTTTTAGTTTTAAGAGGGCGGATAAAAAAGAGGACAGGGAGTGAGGGCGGGCGGCATGGTTTTTTGTACTGCTCCATCTCTGTTGCCAGGGATGAGAGGATATGATGGGAAATTTTTGGGTGATGCCACGGAATGAGGTAGTAGGTCTTTTTCCGGAGACTGGAAGAGGTCGTTTTTATCTTTGGTTTTGCTGAGGACCCACGGAGCACACAGAAAACGTGGAATTCCACCGAAAATGTGATGCCACGAAGAGATTTAGTCGGTTTCTTTCGGGAATTTTTTTGAAAATTGTTTGTGGGTTGGGCAGTGAGCGGGCATGATGAGAAAATCTGTGGCGGTTCTTTTCCTCCCGCCCGCTCATCACTTACTCACCTACAATTTTTCAGAAAAATACTTCTTAAATCTTTTTTGTGGCATCACATATAAGAATGGGACGGTAAAACCCCGCAGTCTTCACCAGCGCAGCTGATCATACCGTTCGCGTACACCCTGCGCCACCTCTGCAAACAGATCCCCTCCGTGCGCATCAATCCCCACCACCAGCGGCATATCCCGCACACGAATCTCCCACACCGCCTCCGCCATCCCCAGCTCCGGATAATGACAACCCGCAAGTTCCATACACGAGGCTGCAAGAGCCGCACACCCGCCGGTAAAGGCAAAATACACTGCCCGGCCCGCCAGCGCCTCCCGCACCCCGGCTGACATTCCCCCCTTCCCGATCAGTGCCCGCACACCTGCATCCACCATCGGCGCAGTAAGACCATTCATCCGCGCAGACGTTGTGGGGCCTGCTGCAACAATCACATTCCGCCCTGTATCCACCACCGGCCCGCAGTGATAGATCACTGCACCCGCCGGATCAAACGGAAATCCTTCCTCCAGAATCTTCAGATGCGCCTCATCCCGTGCGGTATAAATTGTCCCCGACAAAAGCACGCGGTCCCCCGCCCGCAGATCCAGTACCTCCGCACCCAGCGGTGTCGTCAGACGGATCACAGCGCCACCTCCCGCACCCCGCGCCGGCAGCACCAGCACTGAATATTCACCGCAACCGGCAGTGATGCCGTGTGACAGAATCCGCGCTTCACCTTTACCGCCAGTGCCGTTGTGTCCCCGCCAAGCCCCATCGGCCCTATCCCGAGTGCATTAATCGCATCGCAGATCCCCTGCTCATACGCATCCATCACATCAATCCGTTCCAGAAGTGCCTCTTTCGCAAGCGCCGCCGCACCATCAAATGTCCCCCCGATACCAACACCCACCACAACCGGCGGGCAGGGGCGTGCCCCTGCTGCCATCACCACATCCACCACAAACCGCGGAATCTCCGAAACCTCCGACGGCAGCATCATCCGAATCTGGGACATATTCTCCGATCCCGCACCCTTCGGCAGCACCGTCACGCGGAGCACATCCCCCGGTACCACATGTACCGGCGGAAGGCCTGCACCGGTATTATCCCCGGAGTTCTCCCGCGAAATCGGATCAACCCCGTTCGGCCGGAGCGGAACCGACAACGTCGCCCGCCGGACACCCGCAGCGACCGCTTCGTACAGTTCCGCAGTCACCGGAACCTCCGGCGGCACCGTCAGGTACACCACCGGAATGCCTGTATCCTGACAGATCGGCACACGCAGATCCCGCGCCTGCGAAAGATTCTCCAGAATATTTGCAAACTCCCCGCGTGCAACCGGATTTGTCTCACGCCCGGCAGCAAGCCGGAGAACCGCTTCAACATCAGGCGGAAGAAAAATCTCCGCCTCCCGGACCGCT
>DALTYF010000056.1 GCA_029986195.1 Methanocorpusculum sp.
CCGTTGACTGGAGCCACGAATACATCACCATGGAGCCGTACTACTACGCAAAGACACAGCTCTCCTTCCTGCGGATGCTCAAAGACGGCTACATCTATCAGGATGAACACCCGGTCAACTACTGCACCCGCTGCGAGACCGCAATCGCCTTTGCCGAAGTATCCTACTACGAAGGAACCACGCTCCTCAACTTCTTTGACTTCGATGGTCTGGAGATTGCAACCACGCGTCCCGAACTCCTCGCCGCCTGCGTTGCCGTAGCCGTTCACCCGGCTGACGACCGCTACAAGGGAATCGTCGGCAAAACACTTCGTGTGCCGATCTTCGGCCACGAAGTCACCATCATTGCCGATGACGCCGTTGACATGAACTTTGGTTCGGGTGCGGTGATGATCTGTACGTTCGGTGACAAGACCGATATATTCTGGTGGAAGAAACACCACCTCCCGCTCAGAAAAGCCCTCTCCACCAAAGGAACCATGACCGCCATCTGCGGCAGATACGAAGGCATGACCATAAAGGAGTGCCGCGCCGCAATCCTCGCCGACATGAAAGCACTCGGCATCCTCAAAAACCAGAAACAGATCGACCAGCGTGTCGGCGGCTGCTGGAGATGCAAGACCCCGATTGAAATCCTCTCCGAACGTCAGTGGTTCGTCAGAGTCAAGGGTGATGAAATTGTCAAAGCCGCCCGCGACATCAAATGGTATCCGGAACACATGCTCCAGCGCCTCGAAAACTGGGCTGAGCAGATGGAATGGGACTGGTGCATCTCCCGTCAGCGGCTGTTTGCCACCCCGATTCCGGTCTGGTTCTGTGACAAATGCGGCGAGATGATTCTCCCGGACGAAGCAGACCTCCCGATTGACCCGACCATCGACAAACCGAAACATGCCTGCCCGAAGTGCGGCGGAACCTCGTTCACCGGCGAGACGGATGTGCTTGACACGTGGATGGACTCCTCCATCACCGACCTGCACGTGACCGGCTGGGACGGCTCCGGCATGCCGCCGTACTTCCCGGCACAGATTCGCCCGCAGGGACACGACATCATCAGAACGTGGGCATTCTACACCATCCTCCGCAGCATGGCACTCCTCGGTGAAAAACCGTGGGACGGCATCCTCATCAACGGCATGGTGCTCGGTGAGGACGGATTCAAGATGTCCAAATCGCGCGGCAACGTAATCGGACCCGAGGACGTCATGGGACCCTACGGTGTGGACGCACTCCGCCAGTGGGCAGCCGCAGGTTCCTCCACCGGTCAGGACATTCAGTTCAACTGGAATGATGTGATTGCCGCGTCCCGGTTCCAGACCAAGATGTGGAACATCGTTAGGTTCTCCTTAATGCAGATCAATAAGGAAAGCCCGGTGCCGGAGACGAATGCACCGTCCACCCTTATCGACCGCTGGATGCTGGCAAACCTCTCGCAGACGATTGCAGAGGTGACGGATGCGATGGAGAACTATCTCTTTGACAAAGGTCTCAAGCTCATCCGCGACTTTGCCTGGAATGTGCTTGCCGACGAGTATCTCGAACTGGTGAAGGGCAGGCTCTACGGCACCGAACCCGACCGCGCCGGTGCGGTCTACACGCTCCGCACCACGATGGACGCGCTCTGTACGATGCTGTCCCCCTACATTCCGTTCTTTGCGCAGGAGTGTTACCACCACCTCTCCGGCGGGAAGAGAATCATTGACCATCCGTGGGCTGACTTCTCCTACACCGACGCCGATGCCGTGCGCGACGGTGAGCTGGTGGTGAAGATTGTCGGCGTGCTCCGCAAGTACAAGCATGACGCCGGTCTTGCCTTAAACGCCCCGCTTGGCGAGGTCACCATCTACACGCCGTCCCATGATGTGGACGATGCCGGAGACCTCGGCAGAACCGTCAACGGCACGGTCGTCTGGAAGGCGGAAGAACCTGCCCTTGAGAAGAAGGTCGGAGACGTCGTGTTCAACAAGGGAGTTGTCGGTAAGACACTCCGCGGCAAAGCAGGCGCCTTCATGGCAGCGGTGAACGCCCTGCCGGATGCGGACAAGATTACGCCGCCGGCAGCGATCCTCGTGGACGGCGAGGAGACTGCCGTCCCGGAGGGTGCATGGACAACGTCCTTTGTCTACTCCGTCTCCGATGAAGCGGTTGATGTGATCATGGTTGACGATGTCATGATCACCGTCAGAAAGGCCTGACCCTTCTTTTTTTATGCATCCGGTTTTTGTGCCGCTTGGTCCCGAACATGCCGACGGGGTCATGCGCATCTTCAATCATTATTGTGTTCACTCCTTTGTGGCGTTTGCGTCGCGTGAACGGCCTGTCTCGTTCTACGGGAAATTTCTTGAACTCTCCGCCGGCTATCCTGCCTATGCGGTGACTGCGGACGGCGCGGTTATCGGATTTTGTTTTCTCTCTTCGTACAACCCGTTCCCGTCGTTTCAGAAGACCGCAAAGTTCAGCTGTTTTCTTGCGCCTGAGGTTCGGGGCTGCGGGATTGGTTCCGCGTGTCTGGACACCGTCTGTTCGGCGGCAAAAGAGATGCACATCAGCACCATCGTTTCGGAGATTGCCGACTGCAATCAGGAGAGCATTGTCTTTCACGAACGCCGCGGATTTGTCTGGGCCGGCGAACTTCCGGGAGTCGGGGAGAAGTTCGGCAGGCCTTTTGGGATTGTTCTGATGACGAAGGTTCTGTAACATCATTTCGCGGCATTCAAAAGATGTTCGGACTTTTCGTGCAACGTCTCCCCGCCCACGTTTTTTATATTCCAAACCCCAACATTTAGGGAGTATGGCCGAAAGCTACGCATGCGGTGTATCCATGAAGCCCCTTCTTGGAAAAACCGTAGGACAAGTATTTAACAGTATTGCAGCGAAGTACCCGGACAATGTGATGCCCTCGTCTCCGTTGAACAGAATCTCCGTTACACCTGGACGGAGTTTCTAGATGCAACTAATGCCGTAGCCAAAGGTCTCATGATGCTGGGCGTTGAACGCGGCATGCGGGTTGCCATCTGGGCGATGAACTATGCAGAGTGGGTGCTCGTGCAGTTTGCCACCGCCAAAATCGGCGCTGTCATGGTTAACATCAACCCGGCATACCGGACGTTTGAGCTGGAGTATGCCTTAAAGCAGTCTGAGGTTGACACACTGATTCTGCAGGGCAGATTCAAGACCTCCGACTACGTCGGTATGTTCTACGAAGCCTGCCCCGAAGCATTTGAAGCAAAGCCCGGCCGCCTGAGATCCGAGAAGTTCCCGTATCTGCGCAACATCATCTTCATGGGAGAAATACCCTACAACGGCATGTACCGCTGGAGTGAACTCCTCGACGCAGGCCGTCAGATCTCGGATCAGGAACTTGCCGAGCGTGAAGAATCCGTTGAGTTTGATGATCCCTTAAACATCCAGTACACGAGCGGCACCACCGGTTATCCGAAAGGAGTGGTGCTCTCGCACCACTCCGTCTTAAACAACGGTATGATCATCGGCGACGGTATGAAGTTCACCGAAAAGGACAAACTCTGCATTCCGGTTCCGTTCTACCACTGCTTCGGCATGGTGCTCTCCAACATGGCATGCATGACCCACGGAACCACCATGGTGATTCCTGCGCCCTTCTTCGATCCGGAGTCGGTCATGAAAGCCATTCAGGACGAGCGGTGCACGGCAGTGCATGGTGTTCCTACCATGTTCATCGCAGAGCTTGAACACCCGAATTTCTCCCGCTATGACTTCTCCAGTCTCCGCACCGGTATCATGGCAGGTTCCCCCTGTCCGATTGAACGTATGCGTGAGGTCAGTGACAAGATGAACACGAAGGAGATCGTCATCGTCTATGGTCTGACCGAGACCGCGCCCGGCATTACGATGTCCACCACCGATGACAGTCTGGAACGGCGCGTGACAACTGTTGGCAGGGTGTTTCCGCACACCGAACTTGTCATCATGGACCCGAAGACCGGTCGTGTTGTTCCCATCGGCGAGACCGGAGAGATCTGCGCCCGCGGCTACATGAAGATGAAGTGTTACTACAACAATCCGTCCGCCACTGCTCAGGTTATTGACCGCAACGGCTGGCTGCATTCAGGCGATCTCGGCACCATGGACACCGAAGGCTACATCAAGATGGTCGGCAGACTGAAGGAAATGGTCATTCGCGGCGGAGAAAACCTCTATCCGCGTGAGATTGAGGAGTTCCTGCACCTGCACCCGAAGATCTCGGATGTGTATATTATCGGCGTTCCTGACGTCAAATACGGCGAGGAACTGATGGCGTGGGTCAAGGTTGAACCGGGACAGACGCTTACGGAAAACGAGATCCGGGAGTTCTGCAACGGCAAAATTGCCCGCCATAAGGTCCCCCGCTACTACAAGTTCGTGGACTCATTCCCGATGACGGTTACCGGCAAAATCCAGAAAGGCGAGATGCAGAAGATTTCCATTGCCGAACTTGGTCTGGAAGAGGTCGCAAAGATACAGACCGCTTAATCCCTGCCTCTTTTTTTTCCAAAAGATAAATTCAGATACGCTGTACACCGAGTTGTACTGCCAACAACATAATATAATAGTCCATGCAAATATGAACAGGAACAAAAACATGCCAACAACACACGTAGTTTTTGTCGGACCCGAGCGGGATTTCCTGATGGGTTCGATCTCACTCCTTCGGGAAGTGGGTTTTTCCCGTATCGTTCTGGTAACGGGAAATGATCCGAAGTTTTCAGGTGAAGCACTGGTCCAGAAGACCACGAAGGCTCTGGCCCGAGACCTTGGTATCTTTTGGCCGGTAACGGTCGTTGAAGTGAATAAGTCATCTGTTATGGATGCCGCAAATCAGATCCTCTCCATCATCAATGCGGAACGTACGCTTGGTAATGAGGTTCTTCTGAATGTTGCCGGAGCCCTGCAGCCGCTCTCCATGAGCGCCTATATTGCAGCCAGTATGAGCAGAGCGCGGGTCGTTTCGGCTCTCCCCCACTACAACGATGAAGGTGCCATCGTTGGTGCAACGGAGCTTGTCGAGATCCCGGTTCTGCCGATCGGATATCCGGGTGCGGAACAGCAGCTTCTCATCTCACGTATCGGTGATGGTGTTGAGTCACTTGATTCCCTGATCTACCTGATGTTCCCGGACATTGATAAAAACTCGAAACGGTTCCGCAGTGAGAGAAGCAGACTGTCTCACCATCTCTCAAAGCTTGAGACAGGTGGTTTTATTGTGAAAACCAAATACGGTAGAAACATTGCCATTCATCTGACCTGTCTGGGCCAGATGTTTGCCCAGGTCATCTCCCGCGGCGATGTGCCGCATGATGACTAAATCTTTTTTTATAAGAGTATTTTTCCGATTTCGTCCGGGCTGTGTGCTATGATGACCCGGGGCGGGCAGCATCTGTCTGATTCAAAGAAGTTCCGATCGCCGTATGCGGCATAGACCGTGGCAAGGCCGAGGGCTTTTGCGGGTTCGATGCCGCGGCGGATGGAGTCGCCGATGTAAACGGTTTCATACGGCTGTGTTTCCAGCAGGTTCATGGCGTACTCGAAGGGTGCATGATGCGGTTTTTTATAACCGGTTGTGTCGTAGGCGACGATGGTGTCAAAGTATCCGGCAAGGCCTGTGTGTCTGAGGCGTTCGGCTGCTGCGTATTCATAGGCGTCTGTTACAATGCCGAGCCGGTATCCTTTTTCTTTCAGGGAGGCAAGGAGTCCGGGGATGCCGGGGTACGGGGTGAGGCCTGCAAACTTTGCATCCTCGAATGCTTTTACGGCGGCAAGGTAACTGTCCACGGTAAATTTGTGGTGATCCATCATGAAGTCCTGCAGGTTTGCGTGGTCTTCAATGTGGTATTTCCACCGCAGATAATACGAGAGCAGCTGGTCTCCTGTTCCTTCCCCGACAATGTCTGCTGCTGCCGCTGCTCCGCGCTTCATCGCGGCGATGAAGTCAAAGAGTGTGTTGTCCATATCAAACAGGACAGCGGCGTAGGCGGGTTCGAGGAGAGGTTTCTGCATGATACGCTGGTAGTTGTTTTTCGGTCAGCATACTTAGGGATGCCGGTTCCGGCATGCAGGGGTGGTTCAGGGAATTTTTTGGTGATAAACTGCGGACGGATTCATTGTGTAATGTTTCGGGAACATTGTGTGCTAATCCTGTTTAAAAAAAGAGCCGGTCCGGGATTTTCCGGAGGGTTGTTTATTGTGCGGCGTAGTGTGCGGGTTCACAGGCGGAGATCATGTTTCCTGCATCGTCAAGCATGGATACTGCACCGTGGCCGCAGCAGAGCAGAAGTCGTTTTCCTTTTTCTCTGAGTTCTGCATCGATCTCTTTTGCGATGCGCATCAGTTCATGGTGTTCCGTGCGGGCGATCTCGCTGTTGACGTTTACGCTGGTGACAAGGTAGTCTGCGATGGAACAGTAGTCTTTCCGGACTTTTGTCATGCTGGCGAAGTTGATCAGTGCGTCGCTGGTGAAGAGCAGTCCCTCATTTTTTTCGTACAAAAACAGTTGT
>DALTYF010000057.1 GCA_029986195.1 Methanocorpusculum sp.
CTCCTCATCAAACTTCAGCAGCGCAAACAGTCTCGTATTCACATAAATCCGCTCCTTTCCGATCCGCACCGACGCAAGAATCCCGACATCTTCCAGAGACTTCAGATACTTCATCGCCGTCTGCCGGTTTCCGATGCCGGCATTAACCAGATAGGCAGGCTTGCAGTACGGCTGGAGAAATATCTCTTCGACCAAGTCATAGGAATATATTTTCGGCAGCTTTTCTTTGCAGACCGCAACCGTCTCATCCAGAAGAGATTTCATTGCCTGAATCCGGTCATACGTCCAGTCCGCGGTTTCCCGGACCGCGTTCAGCATAAAAATGATCCACTCTTCCCACTCTTCCTTCTCGGTAACTCTCCGGAGACGCGAGTAGTACTCGGATTTGTGCTGAATAATATACCGGCTGAGAGAAAGTATCGGCATATCAAGAAGATCCTGATCAATCAGATAGAGGATGTTCAGGATTCTTCCCGTTCTCCCGTTCGCATCGCCGAACGGACGTATTGCCTCAAACTGATAATGAATCAGCGCCAGACGAATCAGTGCGTCGGGCTCTCTGCCGCCGGTCTCCGGCGGTGGCGAGCGACGATGCACAAATGCGATTCGTGGTTTTTTCTCTCATCATGCGCCACCCGCCACTCAACCATACCCAACCACAAAAAAAGCAAAAAACCATAAGAGGAATTTCTTCATCAGCAAACTATCTGAAAAACAGAAAACTCAAAGGAAAAGTGCTGCGAGAGGGATCCGAACCCCCGACCTCGGGATTATGAGTCCCGCGCCCTAACCAGCTAGGCCACCGCAGCAAGAAGTGCATTATAGGAAGGACGTATCAAAATATATACGTTACTGATTTCATCCCGGAAAAGGGAGGAAGAATTACTGCTTCCCCTTCGCCTGTTTTGCAGCCGCTGCCGCCATATATGCATTCACCGCAGCCGTTACTGCAATCGTCTTCTCCTTTCCCTTCCCCAGAGAATCCGCAAGCTGATGCATCCGTGTCTCGCTCTCCCGCATATACCGCGGCAGATGCTTCTTGACCTCCGGCTCCTCAAGGAAATGCGTGTGCGTGTTTCCTGCAATGAACTCCGGATTGTTCATAATCGCATAATGCAGCGGCAGTGTCGTCTTCACGCCGAGGATAACGTACTCCATCAGCGCGCGGCGCATCCGGGCAATCGTCTCCTCACGGGTCATTGCACGGGCACACAGCTTTGCGATCATCGAATCATACAGCGGCGGAATCGCATAACCGACATGAATACAGCTGTCGATACGGATACCCGGACCTCCCGGCGACCGGTATCGGGTGATCTTTCCCGCGTCGGCTGCAAAGTTGTTCATTGGATCCTCCGCATTCACCCGGCACTCGATTGCATGACCGCGGCAGATAATCTGATCCTGCGCATACGGCAGCGGCTCGCCTGCCGCCACCTTGATCTGCATCCGCACCATGTCCATACCCGTGATCAGCTCCGTCACCGTATGCTCCACCTGCAGACGGGTGTTCATCTCCATGAAATAGTAGTTCCCGTTATCATAGAGGAACTCCACCGTTCCGGCATTCTCATAGTTACAGGTCTTCGCAACCGTGATTGCCGACTGGGTCATCCGCTCGCGAAGCTCCGGCGTCATGATAGGACACGGCGCCTCCTCGATCAGCTTCTGGTGACGGCGCTGAATCGAACACTCGCGCTCGAACATGTGCACCACATCACCCTGCGAGTCCGCGAACACCTGCACCTCAATGTGGCGGGGATTCTCCAGATACTTCTCAATAAACACCGTCGGATCCCCGAAAGCGGATGCAGCTGTTCGCATCGACTTCTCGATCGCCTCGTCCATCTCCGCAGAACTGCGGACAATCGTCATACCGATACCGCCGCCGCCGCCGGACGCCTTCACGATTACCGGGTAGCCGATCGACTCCGCAAACGCCTTCGCCTCATCATGCTCCGTACTCCGCGTCCACGGCAGCACCGGCACCCCTGCATCTGACATCGCCTGCTTTGAACCGATCTTCGACCCCATCATCGCAATTGTCTCTTCCGACGGGCCGATAAAGGTAAACCCGGCCTTCTTCACCGCGCCGGAAAACTCCGCCTTCTCTGCAAGGACCCCGTACCCCGGGTGGATCGCATCCGCTCCCGCCATCTCCGCAACCTCAAGGATACGATCCATATTCAGGTAACTCTTCGTCGGGTGCGCCGCACCGATTAAAAACGCCTCGTCCGCATACTTCACATGCAGGGCATTTGCATCCGCCTCCGAGTACACCGCAACCGTCTCAATACCCATCTCCCGGCACGCACGCATCACCCGGATAGCTATCTCACCGCGGTTGGCGACCAGAACTTTATCGAAGTAGCGGTCTTTGTTCATTTCACCACCACAAGCACGTCGCCGCTCTGGACAACCGCACCGTTCTCCACAAAGATCTCCGTAACCGTTCCATCAACCGGGCTGACCACCGGATTTTCCATCTTCATGGCTTCCAGCACCAGCAGGGTGTCGCCCGCGGAGACCTTCTGGCCCATCTGCACCTTAATATCGAGCACCATTCCCTGGATACTGCTCTTCACCCCACCCGGCACATCGCCGTGCGGCGTCTGGAGCTTACCCGGCTCGGAGCTTCCCGCGGCAACCGACTCGCCCTCAACCGACAGAATCCGGACCATGAACACCTCGCCGTCCACCTCGACTTCCATGGATCGGGGAATATCGATGTCAACCGGTACCACTGCCGGAGCCGTTCCGGCGGGGGCAGCTTCCGGCAGAGGCTCCGCCTTCTTCTCACCCTTCAGGAATGCCGGGGCAATTGCCGGGTAGAGGATGTACGTCAGAACATCCTCCTCCTTCTTGATCAGACCCTGGCCCTCGGCATCGGTCTTCATCTTCTCATAGATGGGGCCGAGCGTATCCGCCGGGCGGCAGCAGATCCGCTCCTCATCGCCGATAATCGAGGTCACCAGTGCGGCATCCAGCGGTGCCGGGGATTTGCCGTACATGCCTTTCAGATAATCGCGGACCTCGTTCGTGACCGTCTTGTAGCGGCCGCCCATCAGGACATTGAGAACCGCCTGGGTTCCGACGATCTGCGATGTCGGGGTTACGAGCGGCGGGTAGCCGAGATCCTTTCTGACCGCCGGAATCTCCTTGAGCACCTCATCCATCTTGTCAAGGGCACCCTGTTCCTTTAACTGGGAGACGAGGTTGGAGATCATGCCGCCCGGCAGCTGGTAGATCAGCACATCGCTGTCGATCCGGACCGAGATCGGATCGATCAGACAATCGTATTTGCACCGGACTCCCGCTGCTGCGTTCTTGATATCGCGGAGCGTGGTCAGTTTGATTCCCGTATCGCGTTTGGTACCGGCGAGGGAGGCAACAATGCTCTCCGTTGCCGGCTGGGACGTCCCTCCGGCAAACGGCGACATGGCGGTATCGAGAATATCGACACCCGCTTCAATTGCCGCCTGATAACTCATCGGTGCAATCCCGCTGGTTGAATGGGTGTGCAGACAGACCGGAATATCGATCCGTTTCTTGATGCCGGTAATCAGGGCGCGGGCGGCCTCGGGCATAATGAGTCCTGCCATATCCTTAATGCAGATCGAGTTGCAGCCGAGACTATACAGCTCCTCGGCCATCCCGATGAACCCTTCCGTGCTGTGGACCGGGCTTGTCGTGTAACTGATCGTTCCCTGCAGATGTTTCCCCTCATTCTGCACCGCAGTCATTGAGCGCTTCATATTGCGGATATCGTTGAGCGCATCAAACACACGGAAGACATCGACCCCGTTCTTTGCGGCGGCAGCGATGAACTTGTCAACCACATCATCCGGATAATGTTTGTAGCCGACAAGGTTCTGGCCGCGGAGCAGCATCTGGATCGGCGTCTTGACAAAGATCGTCTTGACAGCCCGCAGGCGTTCCCACGGATCGTCGTTCAGATACCGAATACAGGTGTCAAACGTTGCTCCTCCCCATGCCTCGACGGACCAGAACCCCGCCTTCTCCATCGCGGCTGCGAGTTCGAGCATATCTTCGGTGCGCATCCGTGTTGCGGCAAGCGACTGGTGTGCATCCCGAAGGGTTGTATCAGTAATATTGAGCTTTGTCATGGTTGTCTCCCGGTCTGCATCATGAGTGCAGCTTATCTAAACCTATACTGTTTTGGAATGAAAAGATAAAAAAGTAGTCCTGATTGATCCGCCCGTGTTTGTCGCTTTCAAAAAAATATTATAGAAGATGATGCTACGCAGGGATCGCCGCAAGGAAACCGGCCGCAGCGCAAACTCCTGCGGTGCAGAGCAGCACAAGATCCCTGCCGGACGGGGAAAAGGCCGGGACATAGGTTCCCCCTCCCCGGTACCCCCGGCGTGCGAGGTGTGCGCCGGCATGGTTTGCACGGGCAAGCGAGAGGAGGAGCAGTCCCGTTACAAGCGGCGGCAGGGTTGCAACGGAGAGTTTTTGTCCTTTGATGCGCAGGGCATGTTTCATGTGGGCGAGGTCATCTGCAATACCGGTAAGGAACTGCAGGGAGAGTTCGGCGGCAAGGCCGAGATCGAATCCGGTTTTTCTGCCGAGTGCCCAGACGCCGAGATCAAGGAATTCGCCGGGTTTTTGTGCGGCGCCGAACCAGAATGCGAAAGCGAGCATGACCAAGATCTTTGCGGCATAGATTCCTCCCTCACCTCCGGTGAGGGAGAGGATGAGTCCCGGAAATCCTGCGGCAAGGATTGTCACCGGCACAAAAAGTTTCCACGAAACGCGGGCAAACGTTTCCTTTGCACAGAAAAATATCCAGCAGACCGCCGCAAAGAGTGTCCCAAGACCTCCGGTGAATGCGGCGAGCGAGAGAAGGATTACGACCGCAAGACGGATGCGCACGTCACTCATGATGCAGTTCCCCGTCTTTGATTGTCCAGTGTTCTGCCAATGCAGGAACGAACTCGGTTTCATGGGAGAAGACGAGGGTGATACCGGAACGCTGTTCCAGAAGTCTGGTGAGAACCGGTTTTGCATATCGGTCGAGTGAGGCGTACGGTTCGTCGAGGAGCAGGAGATCACTTTCGCGTGCGAGGATGCAGGCGAGTTCCAGCCGCCGCAGCTCGCCGCGGGACAGGGTGAAGGGATCGCGACCGGAGGGCGTGACGTTCAGCAGTGAAAACGGCTCTTCGTCTCCGGTGACGTTCCAGGAGGCGATCTCCCCGGTCACGGTGGTGCCGGTTATCTGATACTCGGGGAACTGCATCAGAAGAATCGGTGTTCCGCTGCATCCCTCATACCGGATCCTCCCCGCGTCCGGGGTGAGAAGACCTGCGGCAGCGAGTGCGAGCGTGGACTTGCCGGTGCCGATCCGCCCGGATATGAGATGAACGCCGCGGGAGAACACCGCATCCGCGGCGAGGGTGAATGCGTCCCGCCGGAACCGGACTGCATCGAAGATGAGGTTCACCGCTGCTCCACCAGCCCGTGTACAAGCACAAGTTTTTGATCCGCGTTCTCCCGGATTCTGCGGGAGTGCGTGCTCCACAGTACATGCGGACAGCCGGAGTCCCGGATTTTCCGGAACAGTTCGTCAGCGGTTTCCGGGTCAAGATGCGAGTCCGGTTCATCCAGAACAAGCAGCACCGGATGTGCTGCGAGTGCTGTTGCGACTCCGACGAGCATCTTCTCGCCGCCGGAGAGTGTCCGGCACTCCCGGTTCAGCAGATGCGTGATGCCGAACTGCTTCGCAGTTTCGGCGACACCTGCATCGATCTCTGCGGGTTCGCGGTACGCGAACCGCAGAGGCGATGCGATCTCATCGCGCACCACCGGGAACAGCAGATGCCGGTCGGGAAACTCGGCGACGCAGCCGACTTCACACTCGCGGGGAGGTACCCCGTCGAGGGTGATCGTTCCGGACTCCGGCAGAATCATACCTGCAAGAGCGCGGAGCAGGGTACTCTTTCCCGCTCCGTTGTCCCCGGTCACCGCCGTGATTCCCTGCGGGATAGTCAGATGCGGGATATCCAGAATCCCGCATCTGAGATCGGTAACGGATATCATAGAAGTTCTGTTCCGGTTCTGCGCAGCCGGAGAACAATTGCTTCGATGACTGCGGATTTGATGACGTCGCCGATCACAAACGGAACAACGCAGGTGAAAACTGCGGCGGTGAATGCCGCCCCGGTTGAGAGCATGAACCATTCCACAGCAAAGGCATAGGCTCCGATCCCGAACGCCGCAAGTGCGAGGAGGTCATACCGCACGGATTGTTTCTCAAACAGCAGTCCGGCAATACCGGCCATAACCACAAATCCGATCAGAAATCCTCCCGTCGGTCCGAGAAGGATGCCGATTCCTGCTGTTCCGTTGTGGAAGATCGGCAGTCCGAGTGTTCCAAGCAGTACATACAATCCGACCGGAATCACCGCATACCGTTTCATTACGGCTGCGGCAAGCAGCAGGAAAAAATTCTGCATCGTAAACGGAATCAT
>DALTYF010000280.1 GCA_029986195.1 Methanocorpusculum sp.
ACGAAAACGGAACGCTCGGCGTCATCGACTTTGACCGATCAGACTACGGCGACCCATGGGAAGAGTTTAACCGGAGCACGTGGTGCGCAGCTGCAAGCAGATATTTTGCCGCGGGAAGAATTGACGGCTACTTTGACGGAGACATTCCGGAAAACTTCTGGAAGCTCTGTCTCCTCTATATCTGCTCGGACATGACGGGTGCTGCCGCAGCTGCCGTTTCTCTCGGAGAGGACGAGGTTGTGCCGGCGTCGTGCAAACCGCACGGGACGTTTTCTCCTGGTTTGACGACCTGAACAATCCGATCCCGAGCTGGCACCCATTTGGCATGAATCAGACGGATGGATCATATCATCTTTGATGAGGTTTACCGGTAACCCGAGACCTCATATGATCCCCGGGCAAATACCATTGTACACATGCAGCTGACCGTTCTTGTGGACAACACCACCGCAATTGACAAATATTATCTCGGCGAGCGGGACTTTCCTTCTATCTTGAGGACGGCAACGAAAAGATCCTCTTCGACTGCGGATACTCGGACGTATGCCGGATCAATGCAGAACGCATGGGAGTGGATCTCTCATGCGTGACAACCCTGGTGTTCTCCCACGGTCACGACGATCACACCGGAGGACTCGCACACCTGCAGACAATGCTTCCCCCGGCAAAAATTGTTGCCCACCCCGATACCTTCCGCGAAAAAAGAAGCCGCGGGATGAATGCAGGATCGATCTTCCGTGCAGAGGAGCTTGCAGAAAAATACGAGATGCATCTTTCGCAGGAGCCGCAGAGGGTAAGCGATCATCTCACCTTCCTCGGAGAAATTCCCCGGCTCAACGACTTCGAGCGCGGGTACAGTTCGGTGAGTACGCAAGCCCCGAAGGGTTTGTTCCGGATTTCGTGATGGAAGACTCCGCCCTTGTCTATGAACGGTTCGATGGAATTTTCCTTATCACCGGCTGTTCCCATGCAGGTATCTGCAATATGGCCGCTTACGCGGAAAAACTGTTCCAAAAACCGGTTCGGGGCATCATCGGCGGGTTCCATCTGAAAGAAGTGGATGAACGGACAAGGAAGGTCATCTCCTATCTGGAAACACTGGAGGTCCCGGAGCTTTATCCCTGCCACTGTACCTCATTTGCCGTACGGGCGGCAATCCATCAGAAGATTCCCTGCGGCGAGGTGAGCGTGGGGATGAAGATTACATGGTAAAGTTGTGGTCCTGAGAAAAAGAGGGCATCATCATTTTTTCTCTGGAGACTCATGGGTTCTTCGTATCGTAGCAGGAACTCCCGCAACCATGACATTATCCGGGATATCCTGAAGTACTACAGCGCCTGCGCCTATCACTACATTCTCTCCAATCGTAACGTCATGAGCAACACTACTTCCTATACATACCCAGGTATTTTTCCCAATATGGACACGGCCTGCTATCGTGGCATTCGGAGAGAGATGGACGCCATCCTCAATGACACAATCATGTTCTACAATTGCCCCGGTATTTATAATACAAGCCTTTCCGACTTTTGCAAAAGGATTCACAACAGAATGCGCCAACAGTATTGATC
>DALTYF010000058.1 GCA_029986195.1 Methanocorpusculum sp.
TGGTTCCTCAGCAAAATCAAAGAGAAGGACTTCCACATCCGGTTTCCGGAAACATCATGGGGTACACCGGTGATGATGTCCTATCCATGTAGGATGTATTGGACACCGCACGTCATAAACATATCTTGTCCTATACTGAAGAGATAAATTCCCCATCCGTGCTGTTGGAACCGGAATTGATACATTCCATGATCTCTTGAAATTTACCCTATGCAGATTTTTCAAAAATGATTCTAAAAAGATTTTTCAGATCTTCGGAGGGATTTTGTTCCATATCAGATATTCTTGAAAAATATATGCACGGGCATGATATCCTCCATGGATAGGATGTAATCTCCGGAAAAATTTATCTCCGGTTCCTCCCGTCCGGAGTCCGCAGTATTTCTCATCGGCGGCACTCGGACAGCATGCAGCACTCGTGATCTCATACCGGATGCCACCACGTCTGGAAAAGATCTCTACGAAAATTACATCGCAGACACTACATTTTCGTACACTACCCTGTATGCATCCGGCCGAAACCGAAAAACCGCAATCTTTTTTTTTCAAAAAAATTATACAGAGACGGACTCTGCCGGCTCTTCTTCGTCTTCCTTCACCGCGTCGGCAAGAGCCGCCGCGTCAAGGTTGTAGTAATAATACTCGCCCGCCGCCTTCTGCTCACGGTCAAGATACGACCCCGGCTTATTGATCCGCGGACGTCCCGTCTTGTCACGGCGGAAGGTAATGCCCAGAAGACCCAGGAACTTATTCATTCCCTCCTTCATCTCAAACGGCCCGGTCGCAAGACCGTTTGCACCCGGCACCCCGTCGAAGACCAGAAGCCGCTCACTGATCATATCGATCGTGTACATATCATGATCGATCACCATGATACCGGCACCCTTGTCCTCTGCCGCACGCTTAATCACCTTCGTGGTCACGAGCCGCTGCTCCACATCCAGATGGGCGCTTGGCTCATCCAGAATATACAGATCGGCATCCCGCGACAGACACAGGGCAATTGCCACGCGCTGGAGCTCTCCACCGGAAAGATGGTTGACCTCGGACTGTAAGAGAGGCATTAACCCGAGCGGTTCCAGAATCTCGTGCTGGTAATAGGAAGAGTCGAACCGCTTGGTCGCCTGCCGCAGCAGGAACTCCACCGTATCCGACGTGTTCGCCGTCACATACTGCGGCTTATAGGAGACCGTCACCGTATCAAACTTCTTGCCGTCGTCCGGCGTCTCAACATCTGCAAGCAGTTTGGCAAACGTGGACTTTCCAATACCGTTTGCACCGACGATACCCAGAACCTCGCCGCGCCGGACCTCGCCGCCCGCAACCTTCAGCGTAAAACCGGGGAAGGTCTTCGTCATCCCCGGAATCTCCATTAAGATCTCGCGTTCCACATCGCTTTCATGGCCGCGGGTCTCAAACACTACCGGATAGTCACGGATGCGCACGTTCTCCTCAGCCACGAACCCTTCCAGATACTGGTTCACGCCGATTCTGACACCTTTGGGCCGTGTAATAATACCGAATGCCGCAGGCTTGCCGTAGGCGATATGCACCGTCTCCGCAACCATGTCCAGGATTGCAATATCATGTTCGACCAGAATAACCGGATGCGACTCCGCAAGTTCGCGGATCAGTTTTGCCGCGATCATTCTCTGGTAAATGTCCAGGAACGGGGTCACTTCATCCAGGAAGTAGAAGTCCGCCTCCTTGGACAACGCAACGGTCAGCGCAACACGCTGGAGCTCTCCGCCCGAGAGGGTGGAGAGGTCCTTGTCAAGAATAGTGTCCAAGGCAAGTTCTCTGATGAAATGATCCAGTTGTTTCCGCTCGTCGTTTGCCTTAAGCAGATCGCCGACCTTCCCCTTGAACACTTTCGGGATAAAGTCGATGTACTGCGGCTTGATGGAGGCACGAATCGTCTTCCTTGCGACCTGCTGCAGGTAGTCCAGCAGTTCGGTTCCGGCATAGAACTTCAAAATCTCATCCCAGGACACCTCACGCTCAAAGATGCCGAGGTTCGGCTTGACCTGGCCGGAAAGGATCTTCACCGCGGTTGACTTTCCGATACCGTTCGGTCCGAGAACACCGGTGACTTTGCCCGCCACCGGCTGGGGAAGACCGTAAAGAACGAATGCGTTCGGCCCGTAACGGTGCACCGGGGTATCCAGCTCCTCCGGGAGCTGGATAATATCCAGCGCCTCAAACGGACATTTCTTGATGCAGATACCACATCCGACACACAGTTCCTCGGAGATCTCGGCACGGCCGTTTTCGCCTATCTGAATGGTTTCGTCTCCGGTACGTACCCGCGGACAGTAGGCTATGCATTCCTGTCCGCATTTCCGGGAGTGACACCGGTCTTTGTGAACGATGGCAATCCTCATGATATTACTCGGCCAGGAGCGAGGTGCTCAGAATGATCGTCCAGGAAAGATACCACATGGCAAAGGTCATGAACGCCTGGTAGAACCAGTCCTTCTTGCCGAGTTTGGCGGTATCGATCCTGATGAGGATGAAGATGGTTCTCTGCAGAACAATTGCGACCAGCAGAATCAGGATGCCGATGAAGGGATCGGCCTGGGTGCCGGTTTCCGTATTCGGTGTTCCCGCAATGAAGTAGGAAGCGATACCGGCAATCATACCAAGAACACAGGCGATGAGTGTTCTGATGACACGTTCGCTGTGCTCGGCCTTCTTGCGGACAATCTTCTCTTCGGGAGTCTCCTTCTTCTTTGGCGGTGCGGTCTGTTTCGGAGCTTCCGCAGCGGTTGTGGGGGTTGCGGCGGTGTCTGGGGACTGGACTTCTGCTGTCGCCACTGCGGTTTCGTCAGCCGGATCAGGGATGGTGACCATCTCGATTGCTTTTTCCGGGCAGATGCGGACACATTTGGCGCATCCGTTGCACAGCTCTTCGTTCACCGTTGCCTTTTTATTTCTCCCGATGTAGATTACCGGCTGGTCCTTGCGTGATACGGGACAGAACCGGATGCAGCGGTTGCAGTCTGCTGTGCTGCATTTTTCTTTTTTGACTCGTGCTACCTGCATATCTGGTATTCTCCGGAGGTGAAGATCTTTCGCCGCAGGTGTGCTGCAGCATAGATGCTTTATTTTTTTAGTTCTCAGGTCTTATCTATTCTTGGTATTATCAATGGCAACACTTGCGGGAATGAGCGGGACGGATGTGACGGCAATGACGGCGGAGTTGTCTTCCCTTCTGCCGCTCTGGATTGGGAAAATATATCAATACGATAATGCAACGTTCGGGATCCGCCTGAACGGCGAGGATAAGGCACGCCATCTCCTGTATATTGTGAAAGGCGTCCGTGCCCATCTGGTGAGTTCACTGCCGGAAGCACCGAAAAACCCGTCCGGTTTTTCGATGTATCTGCGTAAGTTCATCGACGGCGGAAAGGTTCTTGCAATTGAGCAGAAGACGGTCGAGCGTGTTCTGATCATCTCCATTGGCAAGGGGCCGAAGGAGTTCCGGCTGATTATTGAACTGTTCGACGAAGGAAACCTGATTCTCACCGATGAGAATTATGTGATTTTAAATGCGCTTGTGCAGAAGCGGTTCCGCGAACGGGATGTTGTTGGCGGTGCGGTGTACTCAATGGAGGGCCAGGACCCGTCTCTTCTTTCCTATGAAGCATTTGCAGAACAGATGACCGCAGACGAGGCGGATATTGTGCGGGTGCTTGCAACCCGGATGCAGCTGGGCGGTCCGGTGTCTGAAGAGGTGTGTGCCCTTTCGGGGGTGTCGAAGTCGATGCCTGCGAGGTTTGCGACGGAAGCACAGCTCCGGCCGGTGTATGAGGCGATGATTGCATATCTTGCACGGCTGAAATCCGGGTTGGATCCGGTGATAGATGCCAAGGGGGCGTTTCCGCTGCCGTCGATCCTGCGGGAACCAAAAGAGCATTTCCCGACGTTTTCAGCAGCGCTTGAGGCATGGTTCCCGAAGCCGGTTGCCGAGGCGGTTGTGGAGGCAAAGGTAAAGCTGTCGCGGGAGGAGCGTATCCGCAAACAGCAGGAAGAGGCGCTGGTTAAGTTTGAGAAGAAGATTTCCGAGGCTATGGAGATCTCCGAGATCATCTATGCACATTACGGTGAAGTGCAGGAAACGATTGATGTGCTGGCGCAGGCGTCGGCGAAGATGTCGTGGCAGGATATTGCCAGGGTGCTGAAGGGTGCGGACACTCCTGCGGCAAAGCGGATTGTGTCGGTGAATCCTGCGGACGCGTCGGTTGTGCTGGATCTGGGGGAGAAGCACCGGGTAACGGTTTTTGTGCATGAGAGCCTTGAGGCGAATGTGGGCCGGTATTACCAGGTGGCGAAGAAGTTCCGCGCAAAGAAGGAGGGAGCGCTTCGTGCGATGGAGCGGGCCGTTGTGCATCCGGTAAAGCCGAAGGCCCACGGCCCCGGGAAGATGAAGGCGAAGTGGTATCACCGGTTCCGGTGGATGGAGACGTCGGACGGTGTGCTGGTGATCGGCGGCCGGAATGCGGATCAGAATGAGGAACTGGCGAAGAAGTACATGGAGGGCGGCGATACCTTCCTGCACGCGGATGTGTTTGGTGCGTCGGTGGTTCTGGTGAAGGGAAAGACGGAGCGGATGGATGAAGCGGCACAGTTTGCGGCGTCGTATTCGCGTATGTGGGGGTCGGGTGCTGCGGCGGGCGATGTGATTGCCGCTGCACCGTCCCAGGTGAGCAAGACTGCGGAGTCGGGCGAGTTTGTGGCGCACGGTTCGTTTGTGATTCGCGGTGAGCGGACATATATCCGGAATGTGCCGATGGAGGTTGCGATTGGCGTGCAGACGGAACCGTCTCTTGCGGTTCTGGGGGGAACACCGTCTGCGGTTGAGCCGCGCTGCAAGGTGTCGGTTCGTCTGCGGCCGGGTGCGTTTGAAGGAAATGATGTGGCGAAGAAGGTTCTGCGCCGGCTTAAAGAGGCTGTCCCTGAGTCGGATCAGAAGATGTTGAAGGCGGTGCTGCATACCGAAGCGGTTGCGGCGTTTGTGCCGCCGGGCGGTTCGGATCTGGTGGAGTCATGAAGGCGACGGCAGCAGAGCCGCTGAAGCGCGACGGGTTCGTGGAGTATAAATTGATGCCGGAGAGTCTGGATGATCTGTGGCATCTGTCGCATCTGATTTCGTGGGGGAATACGGTGTTTGCGGTGACGCTGCGAACGGTGGACGGCCCGAATGATAAGCTGCGGGCGGAGAAGCTGGAGAAGCGGCCGGTACGTATCGGGGTGAAGTGTGAGAAGGTGGAGTTTCTGCCGGATGCGGTTCGTCTGCGGGTGTTCGGGGTGATTGTGTTCGGGCCGGATGCGGGTCAGCATCACACGCTGAACATTGAGCCGGGGTATGAGATATCCGTGGTGCGGCAGTGGAAGCCGGTGGATCTGGAACGACTGGACCGGGCGGTTGCATCGTCGGTGCACGGGGTGGTGCATATTGCGGCGGTTGAGGACGGGGAGGCGGAGCTGTACCGTATCCGTCAGTACGGGCCGGAGCGGGTTGTTACGCTGACGATCGGGAGCGGGAAAACGGCGGAGATTGATTCGCGGCAGAGTCTGTTTGAGGAGCTGCTGCGGGCGCTTGCGCTGGTGACGGGACCGGTTGTGGTTGCGGGTCCGGGGTTTGTGAAGGAGGATTTTGTAAAGTTTGCGAAGACAAAAGCCCCGGAGACTGCGGAGCGGATGCTGCTTGCGGATACGCGGCGGTCGGGGTACGGTGCGGTGCAGGAGGCTATCGGAAACGGGGTGCTGGCGCGGGTTGCAGAGGATCTGCAGCTTGCCCGCGAGGTGCAGGTGATGGACGAGGTGTTTCTGCGGATCGGGCAGAACGGTGCGGTGGCGTACGGTGCGGCAGAGGTGAGGAATGCGATTGATTATGGTGCGGCGGAGACGGTGGTTGTTGCGGATACGGAGATCCGGGGAAGCCGGACTGCGCGGATGATTGAGGATGCGGAGCGGCTGGGTGCGAGGGTTGTGGTGCTGTCAACGGAGTTTGAGCCGGGGAAGCGGCTGCTGAGTCTCGGCGGTGTTGCGGCGCTGCTGCGGTATAAGATTACGGGATAGGGACGGACAAAAGAATCCGGGACTCATTCCTGCTCTTCTTTTTTCCGGAGATATGATGTGTGAACCTGCCGAGAGTTTATCTCCTCCAAACTCCGTAAACACAGACTCCCCTCTCTCCCCTAAAAATCAAAAACAAACACCGCACAATTCTCCATAAAAAAGATATTTTCCCGCAAAACCTCCTCCCAGAAGTCCCTTTCGCCCTGAGAAACTCTGCGTGCCTGTTCAAAGGGCAAAGCACGCCGTCAGAGACGGCGTGCGATTGTCAGATACCCGGTATGGGAAACCTTTGTCGAAG
>DALTYF010000059.1 GCA_029986195.1 Methanocorpusculum sp.
AATCACCCCGACCTCATTCACCCCCAGCGACAAAAACCAGCAGACCTCCGCCTCCGGCATCTCCGGCACCGTAACCATCATCGCAGGAAACCCCAACGCCTGGTCCTACCCGGTCAGCGGACACAGCCTTCCCATTGACTCCTACACCATCCGCGTATCAGGAATCGCCGTATCCGCCAGTACCTCCGCCTCCTTCAGTATCATCGCACCCACCCCGATCCAGCCGACAAACCCCGCACCGACTGCCACAACCCCCGCATCCACCCCGTCACCAACCGAACCTCGGCCAACCCCGCTCGGCCCAGCACTCATCCTCGCCGCAGCAGCCGCAGGTGCATATACCATGCTCCGGAAACACTAACCATTTTTTTAAAACACTTTTTTCTATCCCTGCATCATATAGATAAGATATGATTCTGGTAGACTGGGAAATCGCGGATCACATAAAACGCGGATTTATCGGTGTAAACCCGTACGACCCCGCACTCGTACAGCCGAACTCACTCGACATCCGCCTCGGCAATCACTTCGTCTGGTACGAACCCTGTGACGACGTCATTGACCCCTACAAAAAAGAAACCATCCTCTCCCACACAAGCGAGCGGAAAAGCTCCTACTTCGACATCATGCCTGGCCAGTTCGTCCTTGCCGAAACCCTCGAAACCATCACCCTCCCCGACAACATCGTTTCCTCCATCGAAGGAAAAAGCAGCGTCGCACGCCTCGGCATCGAACTCCACCAGACCGGCGGCTGGATCGACGCAGGATTCTCCGGAACCATCACCTTGGAAATGTGCAACGTCAACTCCCGCCCCGTCCGTGTCTATGCAGGAATGCCCGTCGGCCAGCTCGTCTTCTACGTAACCAAACGCTGTGCCTGCCCCTACGACAAAAAACCCGACGCAAAGTATCAGAACCAGAAAAACGCAACCATCTCGCGATACGACAAAAACACCCTCCAGAACATCGAATAAAAATAACCAGACCATACCCCTCTTTCTTCGTAACCCCCTGCACCACCGGATTCCCAACCCTCATAACCTGCCCCGATCAATATAACTGGATATGACAGTACTGGCATGCCTCGGAGCCGGACGGATCGGCGGAGAAGTGGCCTTCCTTGCAGCCGCTCTCGGTCTCGCCGACGAAATAATTCTGCACGACATGTATGAGCCGGTCCTCACCGCACAAAAACTCGACATCACCCACGCAATAGACATCCCCGTCTCCTGCGACACAAAACGCCTGCGGGACGCAGACTACTGTGTATTTTCGGCGGGAGCCGCCAGAACCCCAGAGATCAAAACACGCGCAGACCTCTTCGACGCAAACCTGCCCGTAGCCCGGGAAGCAGCAGACATGCTCTCCGGATTCAGCGGTCACCTCATCGTAGTCACCAACCCGATGGACGTCTTTACCTGGTACTTCGCAAAACACACCGGCCTTGCACAGGAACAGGTACTCGGATTCGGCGGCCTCCTGGACAGCCGCAGGTTCTCCCTCGCACTCGCCTCCGCCGGAGTCACCGGTGACGCCCGTGTCCTCGGCGAACACGGCGAACACCAGGTCCCCATCTTCTCACGCCTGCAAATCAGCGTCCCGGACACCATCCGCGAAGAAATACTCACAGACATCCGCGGATCCTCTATACCGGTCATCAAAGGAAAATCCGGCACAATCTTCGGCCCCGCCTGGCACATCTGCAGCATGATCAAAGACATCAGAACCGACGCACACCGGTTAATCACCTGCTCCGTCCCCGCCGAAGGAGCCTACAACATCGACGGATGCGCACTCGGCCTTCCCGTCACTCTCGGCAGAAACGGCGCAGCAATCGACGACTCCTGGACCTTCGACCACTGGGAAGAAACCAAACTCCGCGAAGCCGCAGACTACCTCACCGGCCTTTGCAGGAGAGTCTGATGTCAGGGGACGAATCATCCCCGGTAACCATCGCCATTAACCAGGCAGAATACACCAACGCACCCGGCGGACCGGTCGTTCACATCTTCGGCAGAACCGCCGAAGGCACCGCCCGTCACCTCCAGATCACCGACTTCCGCCCCTACTTCTGGGTCTGGGAAAACGAAGCAGACCAGCCCCACCCGGACAACATCGAAGTCACTCAGGACAAAGCAGTCTCCATCAAAGGCGAACCGCTCCGCCGCATCTACACCGGAAAACCAACCGACGTACGGATCGTGCGTGACCGCTACCATCACTACGAAGCAGACATCCCCTTCGCCACCCGCTTCTTAATCGACACCGGTCTTACCGGCGGCGTTACAGCACCTGCCGATGTATGCAGCTACACCGAACTTGCGCCCGTCGTTGTCCACTCAAAACCCCGCATCTGCATGTGCGATATCGAATGTGACGACCGCAACGGATTCCCCGAACCAGAACGCGACCCGGTAACCTGTCTCACCTGCCACGACTCCTACGACGACCACTACACCACATTCGTCCTCCTCGGTGACACCCGCGTTGACTACTACGAACATTCCGGCCTTGCGAACGGCTGTTTCACCCGCGACCACCACACCATCTGCACCTATAAAACCGAAAAAGAACTCTTCACCGCATTCATCGCCTACATTCAGGAAAAAGACCCGGACATCCTTTCCGGCTGGAACTTCGCCGACTTCGACGCCGATTACATCCTCAAACGGACTGCAACCCTCGGATTCAAAACCGACGCATTCGCACGCCTGCCAGGACCAACCGAACGAAACGCCATGCGCGGCCGTGTCATCTTCGATCTCTTAACCGCCTACAAAAAAATGCAGAGCAGTCAGAAGGAATCCTACCGACTTGACGCCATCGCCGAAGAAGAACTCGGCGAACGAAAAGTCCGTTACACCGGAACACTGGGCGACCTCTGGAACAAAGACCCCCTGAAAATGGTCGAGTACAACTTCAAGGACGTAGAGCTGTGCGTCGGTATCAACCGCAAAAACAACATCATCGAATTCTATCAGGAAGTCTCCCGCTACGTCGGCTGCCCGCTTGACAAAGCACTCAACTCCTCCAACGTCATCGACATCTACATTCTCCGCAAAGCCTCCGGAAAATTCGTCCTCCCCTCCAAAGGAAACTCCGCCGGAGAAGAATTTGAAGGAGCAACCGTCTTTGCCGCAAGCAAAGGAGTCAAGGAAAACGTCATCGTACTCGACTTAAAATCCCTCTACCCGATGGCAATGATGACCTTAAATGCCTCGCCCGAAACCAAATCCCCTGACGGCGAGATCCACGCACCAAACGGCATCCGGTTCCTCCGGCAGCCGGACGGCCTCACGCGCAGCATCATCAGCGAACTCATGGCAGAGCGCGACGACCGCAAAAAACTGCGCAACACCTTCCCCTACGGCTCGCAGGAGTACACGCTCTACGACATGCAGCAGAACGTACTGAAGGTCATCATGAACACCTACTACGGCGTATCGGGATTCTCCCGGTTCCGGCTGTACGATCGCGACATCGGATCCGCCGTAACCTCCGTCGGTAGAGCCATCATCCAGCACACCCGAAACATCATCACCGCCCGCGGCTATGAAGTGATCTATGGTGACACCGACTCCTGCTTTGTTCAGCTGCCCAAAGTCTCGCAGGAAGAAACAATGAAGATCGCCCGCGAACTGGAAGTTGAACTGAACGCAAGCTACATCAGCTTCTCCCAAAACACGCTTAACGCGGATCAGAACTACTTCTCCATCAAATTCGAAAAGATCTACCGCAGATTCTTCCAGGGCGGCGCAAAGAAACGGTATGCCGGCCACCTTGTCTGGAAAGAAGGACAGGACGTTGACAAGATCGACATCACCGGCTTTGAAATGAAACGCTCCGACTCAGCACCCATCACCCGCGAAGTACAGGAACGGGTGCTTGAAATGATTCTCAAAGGCAACGGAAAAGAGGAGGTCAACGAGTACCTGCCTGAAGTCCTCCGCATGTACCGCGCAGGACGGTGCCCGCTCGAAAAAGCCGGAATCCCAAGCGGCATCAACAAAGCACTGGACGACTATACGGTGCTTGATGCCCACGGCCGGGGCGCAAAATACTCAAACACCTATCTTGGCACCGACTTCAAGCGCGGCAGCAAACCAAAACGGCTCTACATCAGGCGCTCCTACAATCCTGAAAAATATCCGAACACCGACGTACTCTGCTTCGAGTACCCGGACCAGATACCGGACGGAATGTTTGAGATCGACTGGGAAACCATGCTCGAAAAAACCATTCAAGCGCCGCTGACGCGCATCTTTGACGCTCTTGGATGGGACTGGGACGAGTTCGATCCAACAAAAGCAAAGAAAACCACACTGGATATGTTCTTTTAAACCAGGCGGACAAAACAAATTTTTCCGGGGAATTGTCTCCCCGGACAGTTTATTGGTATATTGGAAAGACTGGCATGGATGGGGACGTGTCGGAACCGGGAAAGGAGGTGGTTCGTATCACATTCTCGTGGAGGATTCATGGATAAGTAAAGATTTTTGTGGCTTTTGTATGGTATCACTCCTGGGCAGGGAATGCTGTGGTGCCTCATCCCTGCCTGATAGATACATTCACCTCCGGAGTATTAAACCTCGGGAATGTACGCAAAGATCACTGCTGGCATGGAAGGGCTGGCAGCCTCCGTCAACCCCCGAGTTCAGGTTTAATATCGTTTCACCACCCACATGTAAGCATGGTTTCTGACGAAATCGACGCGGTTCTCTCACAGCTTGAGAACGATAATGTACGGTCGGTTCTCCTTCAGTTCTCGGACCTGGAAGGAAAGCCGAAAAACGTTGCGATTCCGACGAAACAAATGAAGAAGGCTCTGACCGACGGCATCAGCTTCGACGGATCATCCATTCAGGGGTTTGCACGGCTGGAAGAATCAGACATGCTGCTCCGTCCGGACCCTGCCACCTACCAGATCATCCCCTGGTCGGACGAAAAGTTCCGGGCGGCGCGGTTCATCTGTGACGTCTACACAACGCGCGGCGAACCGTTTGCAGGCGACCCGCGCAACATTCTGCGCACCCAGATAGAAAAAGCAGCAGAACTCGGTTACACCTTCAACGTGGGACCCGAAATGGAGTTCTTCCTCTTCCGGCTGGTTGACGGGCACGCATCCGTCAACCTTCAGGATCACAGCGGCTACTTTGATCAGACCCCGACCGACCCCGGAGAAGACGTCCGGCGCGATCTGGTAATATCACTCTCGGAGATGGGATTCAACATCGAAGCATCGCATCATGAAGTCGCCCCAAGTCAGCACGAGATTGACTTCACCTACGGTGATGCGCTCGGCATGGCCGACAAAGTCGTGACCTTCAAGTTCGCCGCAAAAACCCTCGCCTTAAAGCGCGGCCTGCATGCAACCTTCATGCCAAAACCCATCTTCGGGATCAACGGCTCCGGCATGCACGTCAACTGCTCGCTGATGAAGGACGCAAAGAACGCATTCTTCGATCCAGACGGCGACCACCAGCTCTCCGACACCGCGCGCCACTTCATCGCAGGTCTCCTGAAACACATCGACGGTATCACCCGCATCGCAAACCCTACGGTCAACTCCTACAAACGTCTGATCCCCGGATACGAAGCCCCGGTCTATGTCGGCTGGTCTGCCTTAAACCGCTCCGCCCTCATCCGCGTACCCTCATCACGCGGAAAAAGCACCCGTGCCGAACTGCGCAGTCCCGACCCGACCTGCAACCCGTACCTCACCTTCGCCGTAATGCTTGCTGCGGGAATGGACGGCGTCATCAACAAAATCGAGCCGCCGGAAAGCATCGACAAAAACATCTTCCGCATGACACCCGCCGAACGTGCAGCCGAAGGCATCCGCTGTCTCCCGTGGAACCTCCAGGAAGCAAACAATGCACTTTTGCAGGATGAACTGCTCTGCAGCGTTCTGGGCGAACATGTCGTTGCCCAGATCAACCGCATCGGCGAACTGGAATGGGCAGACTACTCCCGTGCCATTACCGACTGGGAGATCAAACGGTATCTGCCGAACTACTAACACCCTTTTTTTCCCGTCCGGGACATTCTGAGCACTTTTGCCCCAAAAGCCCGGACTTGTTCAGAATCTCTGATCGAATTCAAACAGAGGAAAAGAGGCGGAGGGAAGGACCGGATGACGGAGCATTGCAGGCATGCTCCGTCGTTTCACACCACACCGCTGCCTTTTCAGGAATTACGCATAGCCCTGTTCATCTGTACGAACGCCGCAAGCAGAATAAGTGCTATGCCTGAGCCGATCATAATCCATTGCAAAGGAACCAGATCCGCCATCGGCCCGAAAAATGCCATTCCGATGGGCAGAAAACCGGC
>DALTYF010000281.1 GCA_029986195.1 Methanocorpusculum sp.
TCCCGCCGGAAGCCACTGGACAATCGGTGCTTTTGCGGTGCGTGCCTCGGCAAGTGAGTTGCCGGCGTACTCGGCAGAGCCCTTCCCCGTGATTCTGATGTTGAAGAGATCTTTTAAGCGGAGCATTCTGCCGGTCTCAATCTCTGATCTCGGCAGAAGAACACTGCCCGTAAACGCGAGTACACGAACGCCTCGTTCCGGCTGGTTCGGGTAGATGGGTGCGTGCGCTTCCATTGCCGGAGCGTCCGCAACCGCAACCGTGACTGCGTCCGGGACAAAGAAGTAACGGTCGGCGTCGGCATCAATGACCGCCTTGTTCTGGGCAAACAGGTTCTCCCACGAAAACGAGATGTCGGTGTCGCCCATGCCGATGTCAACAACCGCCGCACGCACGGCCTCCGGCTGAATGCCGCGGCGGGCAAGTGCGCGGAGGGTTCCAAGGTGGATGTCGTCCCATCCGGTATAGAGTCCCTCATTGATTCCGTTACGCATGCCCGACGTGGAGAGTTCGAGGCCTGCGATGGACATTCTGCCGTAATGGTAGAAGTGCGGCATCTTCCAGCCGAAGTACCGGTAGATGTACTCCTGACGGCGGGTGTTGGCGATGTGGTCCTTGCCGCGGATGACGTGCGTCATGCCGAGCAGGTGATCATCGACGGCGACGGAGAAGTTCATCAGCGGATAGACGAAGATGTCCGGGCGGCGGGGATGTTTCGTGGAGGTGAGTACCCGCATGGCGGCGAAGTCACGGACTGCCGGGTCGGGGTGGGCGATGTCGGTCTTGACCCGCATGGTGATTGCACCTTCCGGATATTTTCCGGCGAGCATGTCGTCGAAACGGCGCAGGTTCTCCTCAACGCTGAGGTTACGGCAGGGGCACGGCTGTTTTTTGAGTTTTTTCTCGCGGAACTCGTCGTTGTCGCAGGTGCACATGTATGCGCCGCCAAGCGTGATCAGTTCGCGGGCGAGGTCGTAGTATATCTGGAACCGGTCGGACTGATAGATCACATCGGTGATGCCGATGCCGAGCCATTTGAGGTCTTCCATGACCATGTCGTAGGCTTCCGGATCAACCCGTTTCGGGTCGGTGTCCTCGACACGGTAGTAGAATTTGCCGCCGTATTTTTTGACATAATAGTCGTTTAAGACCGAGGCGCGGGCGTGGCCGAGGTGCAGGGGGCCGGACGGGTTTGGTGCAAACCGCATGACAACCCCGCCTTCTGCTTCCGGAAGATCAGGGAGTTCGTGCACGCGTTCCTTCTTCTCATGCATCTTCTCGATCATTTCGGGTGAGAGTGCGGTGAGTTTCGCTTCGCGCTCCTCAACAGACATTGCTTCAACCTCTGCGAGGATTTCGGGCAGCATGGCGTTGATCTCTTTTGCTTTCGGACGAAGCTCCGGGTGTGCGCCCATGACCGAGCCGAGAATGGCACCGGCTTTGGGGACGGACTTGTGCTTTACTGCGTTCTGCAGTGCGAAAAGATAGATATCATCACGAATATTTGTATCGGACATTTGCGGGAATTATATTGGCGGGG
>DALTYF010000282.1 GCA_029986195.1 Methanocorpusculum sp.
GGTGCGCTGAATGGAGGTCTTCCCTGCGGTGGATGTGCTGCGCGGTATGTGCGTACAGCTGGTGCAGGGCGAACGTTCCTCTGCAACGGTGTACGGGAGTCCGCGGGAGAATGCGGATCGGTGGATCCGCAGCGGCGCCCGTAATCTCCATGTGGTAAATCTTGACGGCGCTTTTTCCACTTCGTCGGAGAACGTACAGGTGATCCGCGATGTTGTTGCAGAGACCGATGTGTTTGTGCAGGTCGGCGGCGGCATCCGCAATATTGCGGATGCCCGCGGCTGGCTGGATGCAGGTGTTGACCGGATCATTGTGAGTACCTTTGCAACCAAAGAGCCGAAGGCTCTGACGGCACTTGCGGACGAGTTCGGCAGCGAGCGGATCATGGCAGGTGTGGATGCCCGTGCAGGGGAAATTGCCGTTTCCGGATGGCAGGAAACCGCAGGTGATTACATCGGGTGGGCACAGCTGTTTGAGCAGCTCGGTGCAGGGTCGCTTCTGTACACCAATGTGGATGTGGAGGGGCTTCAGGCAGGCATCGCGCAGGAGCCGGTGCGGGCACTGATTGATGCGGTTTCCGTTCCGGTGGTTGTTGCGGGCGGTGTGAGTTCCGCAGCCGATGTTGCCGCACTCCGGCAGCTGGGTGCTGCCGGATGCGTCCTGGGCTCGGCACTCTACAGCGGAAAGATTCATCTGGAAGAGGCACTGAAAGAGGCATACGAATCATGAGATCAGCAGAAGTTGTACGGGAGACGAAGGAGACGAGTGTCCGGGTCGTGTTCAATCCGGATCAGCGCGGTGAGATTGCCGTTGATACGGGACTGGCGTTTTTTGATCATATGCTGAACTCCTTTGCCCGTCACGGAGGATTCTCCCTTACGGTGGCGGCAAAGGGCGATCTGGAGGTCGATCCCCATCACACCATTGAGGATACGGGGATTGTCCTCGGTTCGGCAATCAGAGAGGCGGTCGGTGACGGCCGCGGTATCCGGCGGTTTGCCCATGCGATTATTCCGATGGATGAGTCACGGGCAACGGCGGCCCTTGATGTAGGCGGCCGCGGGTATCTGGTGATGGAGGGTGCGTTTACGGGGATTGTGACCGGGGGTATTCCCAATGATCTCTTTGAACATTTCTTCTACAGCCTCTGCATCAATGCAGGGATTACGGCGCACGTGATCTTTTCCGGTGTGAATGATCACCACAAGTGCGAGGCAGTCTTCAAGGCATTCGGTGTGGCACTCGGCGAGAGTGTGGCACTGGTGCCCGGACGCGATGATGTCCCGAGTACAAAAGGGACACTCTGATTTTTTGAAATAGTGTACCGGTCGTTCTTTTCAGGAGAGTCCGGGTATTTTTTTCGTTGTGTTGGCCGGAAAATGAGTTGCCGATCCCATTTTCACCGGGATGCCTGCGATGTTCGTATCAGAAACATTTCCATGGTATCATATGTTGAAAGTTTCCGCGTGTTCTGTGTTTTCCTGCGAAGCGGCGAGCACGGCTCTGCCGTGCGAATCGTGGGATGTTCAGGAATAAAG
>DALTYF010000060.1 GCA_029986195.1 Methanocorpusculum sp.
CTGTTCCATCACGCACGCTACACCCTTTTATCGATTGTTTCGGTGATGAACGGTCTGCTGATGACATTCGGCATTATGGGGCTGTTTCATATCCCGCTGTCGATGGCGACAATGGGAGCTCTGCCGATTCTTTTAGGGATCGGCATTGATTATGCGATTCAGTTCCATTCGCGGCTTGATGATGAGATACGCACGCATCCGCTCTCCGAGGCGCTGCGGATTACGATCACGAAGACCGGCTCTGCGGTATTCTTTGCAATGATCGCAAGCGCTCTCGGATTTGTGGCAATGCAGGTCTCCACCCTGCCGGATATCCGGCAGTTCGGGGCGGTTGCGATTCTCGGTCTTGTCTGCTGTTACATCTCGGCGATGTTAATCATCCCGCTTGCAGCGATTCTGACCGACTACCGTCCACGTGAGATCAAAACTCCGAAACCCGGGGCAAGACCTCCTCTTTCGGTGCGTTACAATGCATTCCTGAAAGGGGCCCGCCCTCCATATTACAAAGTACGCAGTCCCTATTCTTCTGATTCTCTGCGTTGTCGGTGTTGCAGGGCTGTATGTTGATGAGGAGATCCCCATCAACACAGATATCAAAACCTATGTGCCCACCGACATGCCGGCGCTTATCAGCATCAATATCGTGACAAATGCCATCGGAGATCTGGACGGCCTGCAGGTGGAGGTGACCGGCGGCAATATCCTGAGTCCGGATGTGCTTGAGTGGATGTATGCCTGGGGCAACAATGAACTTGCGTCGCATGCATGGCGGTTTACGAGCGTTGAGAGCATTGCCACCCTGATCGTCTCGGCAAACAAAGGTGTTCTGCCCGAGTCCCAAGAGGAGATTGATGAGATTCTTGCAGGGATTCCTGCGGAGAAACAGCGACCGTATCTCAATGGCGGTCAGTCGGCGGTTATCTCGTTTGGAATGAACGCAATGTCGCTTGCAACGGAACGATCACTCGCAGAGCAGGTTACCCGTGACATTGTATTCTATCAGCCGCCGCCGGGAGTTGAGGCGGTTGTTACCGGAACGCCGTACTCGGATGTGGAGCTGATGAAGGAGATGAACCTCGGCAAATTACAGATGACGATTCTCGCATTTGCGGTGATCTTTGTGTTTCTGTCGCTTCTGTACCGGAGCATGGGAAAAGCTGCGGTGCCGCTGATTCCGATTGTCCTAATCATCGGCTGGAACGGGGCAGCGATGTATCTTCTCGGCATTGAGTACAACATCCTCACGGCAACAATGGGTGCGATGACGATAGGCGTAGCCGCCGAGTACTGCATTATGATGGTTGAACGGATCTATGAGGAGATGGAGACACATGACACACTGACTGCGGTACTGGAAGGCACCGGCAAAATTGGTGCGGCGATTACCGTATCTGCGACGGCGACGATGGCGGCGTTTTCAGCGCTGATCGTTTCGGATTTTCCGATCATCAGTGTGTTCGGTATTGTGACGGTGATTGCAATGGCGTTCACGCTTTTCGGTGCGATTGTGGCCGTTCCTGCAGCTGCATCGCTTCTTCTGCGCGGCAGCGGACAAAAGGCACCAGTAGTATGAGGAGAAGAATGGGGGCGAAAGTTTATCATTTTCCAGATCAAACAAGTATCTACCGTTTGGGTGTCAGGGATAATAATGAGAAAAACGATGGAAGTTCTCTTCTCCGGAAAAGTGCAGAAGGTCGGCTTTCGCGCCTGCGTGAAGAATGCCGGTCAGAGCCTTGGTCTTTGCGGCGAGGTGGAGAATCTGCCCGACGGGTGGGTACGTGCCCTGGTGACCGGCGAAGATATGGTCATCGAGAAGTTTCTTTCGATGGTGTACACCTGTCCGCGTGCGATTATCCGCGAGGTTGCTGTGTCGGAGTATGTGATGACAGAATTTCCGGATTTTACGGTGCGGCGCGAGTGAGGGGGATACAGCCTGACAACCCAGCTACAGAGCGATAGTTATGAAAACGACGAAGACGATTACCTATTTCGACAGTCACGGTCCGGAGAATACGGAGGACTGTGCAGCGCTTGCGGTTGAACGCGCAACCGAACTTGGTCTGACCACGATTGTTGCGGCAAGCTCGGGCGGGGCCACGGCGCGGGCATTTGCCAGAGCGGTGGCAGGTACGAATATCCGTCTGGTAATTGTGACACACGCGGTCGGATTTTCTTCCCCGGGTGTGTGGGAGTTTGATGCGGCACTTGCAAATGAACTTCGTGCTGCCGGGCATACGATTGTCTGCGGAACGCATGCCCTGTCCGGTCTGGAACGCGCCCTGTCCCGTTCACCGCGGGTAGGCGGCGGTTCACGCACTGAAGCTATAGCCGAAGCCTTCCGCCGGACAATTGCGGTTGGTCTGAAGGTTGCGGTGGAGTGCGTGCTCATCGCAGCGGATCAGGGTGCAGTCAGCGTAACCGGTGAGGTTGTTGCGGTCGGCGGAACGGAAGAAGGAGCGGATACCGTTCTGGTGATCCGGCCTGCCCACACAGCATCGTTTTTTGATCTGCAGGTTCGTGAAGTTGTGGCAATGCCCAGAAACCGGTGAGACACAATGGCGCTTCAATCACTTGGAGAAGCTGCGGGCTGGATGGCGAAGAGTCCGTACGTCTGGTTGAGCGGTCTGTGGACTGCGGCAGTTCTTCTGCTTGCCTGGTATCTGTACGCAAATGTCGGAGTAATGACGGCAGTTTCAGTTGCCATGGTGCTGGCATTTGTGCTCCCGGCACTTATTGCAGGGACATACGGTATCGTTGCAGAACATGAGTCGTCGTTGGCAGTTTTCCGGCGGTATGCGGTGCACGGCTACTTCCGGCAGCTTCTGCCGTCACTTCTGGTGTTTCTGATTGCCTGGGTCATCTCACAGTTCATCTCCTATCTTCTGATGATGTCCGGCTTTGGCCTGATGGCGTCTGCGCAGGTGGCGACGTTTGTGTTTATTCCGGTGGTATTCTTCTGTTACTTTGCGGATGTGACTGCGGTGGTGAATGAGAAACGCGTTTTTGCATCGGTGAAGGATAGTTTCCTGCGGGTGATGAACGGATCGTTTTCGGTTGCGATCTTTTATCTGGTGAATGTCGCACTGCTGATTGCGGTTTCGTTCATCGGGTCGTCCGTGTTTGCAGCGCTTGCAACAGATGCGTTCCTTCCGCTTGCATCAATGACGGAGGCCGAGCTTTTGTCCTTGGGCCCCGTGGAGCTTCTTGCAATTATGTCGTCTGCACCCGAGGTGGTGTTTGCCGGATTTACGGCGCTTGCGGTGTGTGCGGTGATTTTTGTTCCGCTGTTTACGCTGTACAAAGCCTGTTACTTTGCAAAGACGTCCGCTCTGGTACTGCCGGATGTACAGGCTGCTGAACCGGAAGGTGAGTATGACGAGAAGGGGCGCTGGTACAAGTACAAATGATGCGGACGGTTTCGTCTGCCGTGCTACACCCTAGCACAATCTTTATTCTTTTTCTCTTGCAATATCTACTGTATCTGAGGTGAATGTTTCAGTGAAGATAGGTATTATTGGTGGTACGGGAGATATCGGGAAGGGTCTGTCCCTCCGGATCTCTGATAAGCATGAGATTATCCTTGGTTCCCGTGAGGCTGCCAAGGCCTGTGAAGCGGCAGATGCTACGGTCTGCACACTTCGTGACCATAACTGTACGAGCCTTTGTCATGGTGCTTCCAATGAGGAGGCTGTGCGGGATGCGGATATTGTGGTGATTTCCCTGCCGTTCCAGCATGTTGCCCCGACACTTGCGGGGATTGATCCAAAGTATCTGGAGAACAAGATTGTGATCTCCCCGGTGAATCCTATGGGAAAGAAGGACGGCTATTTCTTCTTTGACCGGCCTGAAGAGGGATCGGCGGCTCTTGCGATTCAGAAAATGTTGCCCGCATCTGCAAAGCTTGTTACGGCATTCAATAATATTGCAGCGCATAAGTGGACCCTTCTTGATGAGGAACTGGATTATACGGTTGCGGTCTGCGGTGATGATGCAGAGGCGAAGAAGGTTGTAATGCAGCTGGTTTCTGAGGTTTCCAAACTTCAGGCAGTAGATGCAGGCCCGCTTGCGGTGGCAGGTATTGTGGAGAGTATTACCCCGCTTGTTCTGAATATTGCAAAGTTTAACGGTCTGAAAGACGTGGGCGTGCACTTCAGCTAAGCCCCCTTCCTGTTTTTTTGTCCGCGCGTTTGTGTACATTGATGCGCGAGAGGTACCTGATGAAAATGGTTTGCATGCTAACATATAGCATAGAAAACCACCCTCTACGCCTCAATTGGTATTTTGCCGAATATCCGGTATTTTCTGAAAACAACGGATAATTAAGGTTTGAATTGCTGATGATACGATACATTTTATATACGTGAAATCCAACATTACTGATGTCAGAATGCGGCCCGAATAAGGTTTTATGGGGGGTCGCAATATGACAGGAAGCAAAAACCATGTCGAAGGTAAACCCGTTTGAAATGGCCCAGCAGCAGCTTTTGGACTGTGCAAAGATCCTCAAGCTTGATCAGGGCGTTGTCGACATCCTCATGCAGCCGCAGAGGCAGATTCAGATTTCCATCCCGGTGAAGATGGATGATGGTACGACCCGGGTTTTCCAGGGGTTCCGTGTGCAGTACAACAATGCACTCGGTCCATACAAGGGCGGTATCCGCTATCACCCGGAAGAAACCATTGACACCGTCCGTGCACTGTCTGCATGGATGACGTGGAAGTGTTCCGTCCTCGGTCTGCCGCTTGGCGGAGGAAAGGGAGGTATCATCTGCAACCCGAAAGAGATGTCCAAGGGCGAACTTGAGCGTCTGAGCCGCGGATATATCCGTGCAATGTGGAAGAATATCGGTCCGGACACTGATGTCCCGGCTCCGGATGTATACACCGATGGTCAGATCATGGCCTGGATGATGGACGAGTACTCCACAATTCAGGGCAAGAACCAGTTCGGTCTCTTAACCGGTAAGCCGCTGGTTGTCGGCGGATCTCTCGGCCGCAGTGACTCCACTGCACGCGGTGGTCTCTTTACCCTCCGTGAAGCAGCAAAGGAGTTCAAGCTTGACCTCTCCAAAGCCAAAGTTGCAATTCTCGGGTTCGGCAATGCCGGTAGCTTTGCAGCAACTCTTGCCCAGGAAATGTTCGGTTCCACCATCGTTGCCGTTACCGACTCAAAGGGCGGTATCTACGATGCAAACGGTCTTGACATTGCAGCGGTCAATGCTCACAAGAAGGCAACCAAGTCCGTCGTCGGATACAAGGGCTTAAAGACCCTGACGAACGATGAGGTCATGGGGCTGCCGGTTGATGTGATCATCGCCGCAGCACCGGATGAGGGAGCAATCAATGAGAACGTTGCACCGACCGTAAAGGCAAAGGTCATCTGTGAGCTTGCAAACGGCCCGACGACTCCGGAGGGAGATGCAATTCTCCACAAGAACGGTGTTCATGTTATCCCTGACTTCCTGTGCAATGCAGGCGGCGTGACTGTTTCCTACTATGAGATGGTGCAGAACATGTACATGCACTACTGGACGCTGGATGATGTCTATGCAAAGCTTGACGCTGCAATGACCACATCCTACCATGCAGTACTGGATGCATCCAAGGAATACAAGATCAACATGCGTCAGGCAGCATATGTTGTTGCCGTAAAGCGCGTTGTTGAGGCAATGAAGGTTCGCGGCTGGGTATAAACCCTCCCCGACTCTCCATACTTCTTTTTGTTTGTTTCCGTTTGTTTGTGCGGCGTTGTTTTTGTGTACCTGCGGGATTTTTGGTATCATCCTGATGTTTATGTGCGATTGCCTCCTATGTGTGATTATGACAGCGTCAAAAAGTACCTGTGAACTGTATCTGCCGCTTTTGAAGGCTCTTGCCGACGGAAAGCCGAAGCAGATTGCAGCACTTCCCGATAAAACCGGCCAGATTTACTGCGTACTGCCTGATGATCTCGGTATCCGCGAGCCTAAAGACGGGTCATGCGATTATCTTGAGCCGATGATTGCGGCAAGTGCTGAGCTTGCGAAGGCGTGTCTGATTACGAAGTCCGCAGATAATACCTGCCAGATTACGGAACGCGGTCTTGCACTTCTGAAGGAGAATCCTTCGGTTGTTGATGATGCGGTTCTCCGGAGGTATCCGGAGTACACGAAGCGGTAAGGGAAAAGATCTTTCTAGGATCTTTTCTTTTTTCTGCCGGATTGTTGCCGGCGCTTCCGGTATTGTGGTGCTGCCCATAACATCCTCTTTTCTCCTCGAACACACCGAAGGAAACAGCATCACGGAACATCCAAAAAATCATAAAATT
>DALTYF010000061.1 GCA_029986195.1 Methanocorpusculum sp.
CAGGGAACTCGCCCCGCCCCGCTCGTCCCATCATCTGATGAAACCCCTGCACCGTCAGCCAGTTAATACCCATCGCAAGCGCATCAAAAATAACCTGTGAAGCCGGAAAATCCACACCGGCCGCCAGTGCCGCAGTCGTCACCACACACGCAAGCTTCCCCTCCTCAAACTGCTTCTCCACCGCCCGCCGCTCCTGCGACGTAAGACCCGCATGATACGGTGCCGCAAGCTTCCCGATCGCATCCGCCACCGTATGACAGCGCGTACGGGCATTCGTAAAAATAATCGTCTGACCCCGGAACCCCTTCGACGACGTCTTATTGTACTCCTCAAACACCAGTTTCTTCATATAGGGAACCTTCGCATCCTTCTCCGTAAAGATAAGATGCCGTTCCAGCGCAACCGGCCGGTCCGCATACGACACCAGCGTTGCACCCAGTTTTTTGGCAAGCAGATGGGGAGACCCGATCGTCGCCGACAGATACAGAAACTGCGCTTTGGGCGCAACATACTTCAGCCGGGCAATCAGCCCATCCAGCCGGTGACCGCGTTCCGGATCCTCCAGCATCTGCACCTCGTCGATGACCACTGTTCCGATGTTGTGCAGCCCCGCCCCCTTGCGGATCAGATTGTCCACTCCTTCATAGGTTCCGACCACAATCCCGCCGCCTGAACCGCGGTTGCCGACCGGACGGGTCTCCGGAAGATTCACGCGGGACACTCCCGTCATCACCGAAGTCGTTGCAATATCTGCATACTTCTGGGAAAACCGATCATACTTCTGATTTGCCAGTGCAACCAGCGGCACGAGGAAAAGCATCCGCCCGCGCTTCTCCAGATAATTCTTCAGACCCGCCATCTCACCGATGAACGTCTTCCCCGAAGCCGTTGCCGCAACCACCAGCAGATCCTTCCCGAACAAAAGTCCCGCCTCCACCGCCCTCTGCTGTGCGGGCATGAGCGTTGCAACCCCGCAGACATCCACAAACTCCCGCGGCAGCGGAAGATTCTCGATCCGTTCCGTCGGTGTCTGCTCGTGCGCCTCAAGCCGGTCGAACATCGTCTTCTTCGTATCCAGCGACTCCGGCTGAAGAATCGCAAGCACCATATCCAGATCCCGGTACTCCTCCAGCAGATCCTCAATATGACTCTGCGTACGTTTCCCAAGCCGTTTGATGTGGGCAAGTTCGCGGCGCAGCTCGCGCTTCGCACAGTCCAGACAGACAAACTCCTGCCCGCACCGGATACGGGTCGTCTCGGAAAGCGGCGTAAGCCGGTCATCAAACATACAGGTACGGCAGAGCGTAACCTTCTCCCACGGAATCTGCATACTGCGCAGAAAATCCTGAAACTCCGGCAGCGTCTCGGTCAGCTGCACCATACCGTTCGCCCGCAGAACCGTGATCAGCTCTTTGGTTGGAGTCTTCTGGGCATGGGACGTCCCCGGTCTTCGCACAAAAAACTCCGCAGGACGAATACCTTTCGACGTCTCCTCCAGCTCAACCGTTCCGACGTGTTTTATTTTTCCATTCTTTGAATCATCACAAAAATAGACTTTGTACCCTTTTTTATAGGGCTGAACAACGGTCACCACTTATTGACTCACCAGTTCATGTATCGTATAGGAAAGGCCTGCGGTCTCAAGCCGTTTCAGGAAATCCGTGAACTCCTCGTCCACGATAAGGATCAGACAGTGCATCCCGTGGAACGCCGCTTCAATCACTCCCTCCCGCGCACCAAAGAACATATCAGGATTGATCTTGGCGTTCTTCAGTGCGAGGTACGCCTCAAGACCGACAGCCCCGATAACATCGGCCTTTTTCACCAGAGGAAGAAGCTTGTCCGAAGAGATCATTTTGGAACCGCCGCGTTCGATCCGCGGCACCTTGGCAACGTCCACCTTACCCTCGGTGTGGTCAATAATGCCCGCAAGACGGGCAACACCGACATCCGAGCCGCAAGAAGCATCCGCAATGACCATACCCATTGCGGTCTGCGGCTGACGACCTGCATACAGCCATCCGCCTTTCATATAAACTCCGACGGAATCCCCGGCCTTGAGATCGGAATCAGCAATGGCCGCCCACGTTGCAACCTGATGGATAATATCGCGGCGGACGTGGCGGGCGTACGCCTCCAGAACCTCGGCATTGCTTAATACCCATTCAACCCCTTTGTGCGTCACATAGTACCGCCCGCGTCCCTCGGCACTGATGAACCCGTCATCGGCAAGATCACGGACATACTCGGAGATCGCCTGCGGAGTAACGCCGAGCTTATCAGCGATCTCCTGCTGGCGGATGGACGGCTGGTGTTCCGCAACTTCTACGAGGACCTGAAAACGTGTGGTCTCACGCTTGCTTCTGAGTATATTGGATAAGGGATCGTCGGACATAGTTTCTTCCTGGTTTCTGGTGCAGAAACCCTACACTTATATTGGTTGTAATTCTATAATGGTTTTTGAGTGAGTAAATGCGTTGCGGCAGAATCAGAGTGCGCGGTATTGTTCAGGGTGTGGGGTTCCGCCCCTTTGTGTATGCAGCCGCCATGCGGTTCGGTATCGCGGGAACGGTGATCAATCACGGGAGCGAAGTGGAGATTACCGCCTGCGGTGACCGGTTCGATGCGTTCTGCCGTGAAGTAGCAACCGGGCCGAAAATGGCGGTTATTGATTCGGTAACGGTTGAACCGCTGCCGGAAGAGACGGTGACCGGAAACGGGTTTTCGATTCTGCCGAGCGCGGACGGGGCGCGGACGGGATTCATCCCGGCAGACATTGCAACCTGCGACGCCTGCCTTGCCGACATTATGAACCCGGCCAGCCGGTACTACGGATACTGGGCGACATCGTGTACAGACTGCGGCCCGCGCTACAGTATCATCCGTGCAGTTCCCTATGACCGTGAGCGGACTGCAATGGACCTGTTTCCTCCCTGCGGGGACTGCACAGCGGAGTACGAAAACCCGCAGAACCGCAGGCACCATGCACAGACGATTGCATGCAGCAGCTGCGGGCCGAAACTGTCACTGCTGACCGCCGCGGGTGCAAAGGTTGCAACCGACGATCCGATCCGGACCGCTGCGGAACTGCTGGATGCAGGACACATCGTTGCCATCCGCGGCGTGGGCGGGTATCATATCTGCTGCGTTGAGGAAGAGGCAGGCCGCTTAAAGCAGTTGCTCGGACGCCCGCATCAGTCGCTTGCCGTGATGATGCAGCCGGAGTCGCTCAAAGCGTATGTGGTTCCGCCGACGGATGCGGAACGGGAGATGCTGGAAGGGCCGGTGCATCCGATTATGATTCTGGACAAAGTGGATCCGGCAGCGCATACGGAGTTGTCGGAGCTGCATAACCTCGGCGTAATGCTGCCCTATACGGGTCTGCATCATCTGTTGTTCGGGCATCTGAGACACCCGCTGCTGGTGATGACGAGCGCGAACGCACCGGGGACCCCGATGATTACGGAGACGTCCTACATCTCCGAACGGATGGGAACGGTTGCGGAGTATATCCTCTCGCACGACCGGGAGATTGTGAACCGGTGCGATGACTCGGTGGTGCGGGACGGGTATATCATCCGGTTGTCGCGGGGTCTTGCGCCGCTGCGAACGGCGATGGACCTCGGAGACCGGCAGATTCTCGGTGTGGGGCCGGAACTGAACGCAAACGCAACGATCTATAAAGGAGGGTTTGTGGTGACGTCGCCGCATATCGGCAACATCCGCAACCCTCCAACCGTTGCGTATCTGGAGGAGACCATTGCAAAGCTTTGCTCCCTGACGGGAGCAAAGCCGGAGATCATTGCCCATGACCTGCATCCGCAGTTTCTGAGTACCCGTCTTGCACGCACGCTTGCGGAGGAGGCAGGAGCAGTGCTCTGTCCGGTACAGCACCACTGTGCGCATATTACAGCGGTGACAACGGAAGAGGTGGTCGGTATTGCGATTGACGGCGTAGGGTACGGAACCGATGCAACGATCTGGGGCGGCGAGATTCTGACCGGGTCACCGGCGGACGGGTATGTCCGGACCGGACATCTGGAACAGGTGCTGATGCCGGGCGGCGATCTTGCAACGAAGTTTCCGGAACGGATGCTGTACGGGATTCTTCCCGACGAGGCGACGATCTCCCTGCTTGCGGAGCGCGGCTGGGACGCGGGGTCGCTCCGGGTGCTTGCGCAGACGGTGGCGAAACGGTTCAACAGCCCCGCAACCACATCAACGGGCCGGGTGCTGGACGCGGCTGCGGCGCTTCTGGGTATCTGCCGCGAGCGTACCTACGACGGGGAACCGTCCATGGTTCTTGAAGCGTATGCCGCACGGGGAACGCCGCAGCCGCTCAAACCCCGGATTGTCTCCGGCAGCGGCGGGGCTGATATCCTGCTGACCTCGGAGATTCTGCGGGACGTCCGGGCCGGGCTGGAGTGCGGCATGGGGGTCGCTGACGCGGCGGCAACGATCCAGACCGCGCTTGCAAGAGGCATTGCAGAGCTTGCGGTCCGGTCGGCGGACCGGACCGGTATCCGGACGGCGGCGCTATCCGGCGGTGTCGCAATTAACCGGTCGATCCGCGAGACGATTCTTGCTGAACTCGCCCGGGCCGAGATCCCCTGCCTGATCAATCCCCGGTACCCGTTCGGCGACGGGTGTATCTCCTGCGGTCAGGTGGTAACGGCAGGAATTCTTGCGAAGGAAGGGAGACTATGAATATCCCGACAACAGCCCGGACGCCGGCATATGCAGAGGAGAACGGATCGATTCTGATCGATGTCCATATCAGCAGTATGGTCTGGACGAGGAGACGGAGACCTATATTCGCAATGCGGTGGAAGACCTGACCCCTGAAGAACGAAAACGGGCACGGATTGTGCTGTATCTTTCCCCGCACCTGTACCAGAACAGCAGTACCCGGAAAAACATGGAGAAGGCGGTGACGGCAAACTTCGCGTACCGGCTGTATCACGAGAACCGGAAGTATGAGTTTGCGATGGCACGGGGCAAGCGGTATCTTGTTCGCGGGCTGATCTTTCTCGTGGTGTGTCTTGTGATCAGCAGTATGTTTCCCCGCATTTTTCTGGAGAATGATATTAATCTTGCCCTTGCCCAGAGTTTTGTGATCATCGGCTGGGTGGCGCTGTGGAAGCCGGTGGAATTTTATCTGTATGACCGGCGGGATCTCCTGGACGATCTTGCGGTGCTGGAGGCACTGACCGCAATGCCGGTTGAGTCACGGAAAGGAACGACGGAACCGCAGAATGAAACACTGGTGCTGATGTAATACGGGATAAAAAAGTGAAAAGAACATATTTCCCGGAAAAATCCGGGACCAGTTAATCCTCGATTTTTCTGAAAAGACCGGGTTTGCTCTTTGGAATCATACAGGTAGGACACTTCCATGTATCCGGAATATCCTCATACTTTGTTCCGGCCGGAATACCATGCTTCGGATCGCCCAGATCCTCATCATAGATATACGCACAGAAAATGCACAGATATTTTGCCATAAACTGATCTCACCCGACAAAAATAAATATTCTCGGTTTCAAGCACTCTTTTTCTTCTCTTCCATCTCCTCACGGATCTCGTCAATGTACATAATATCGTCGCAGTGTTTTCCACACAGACAGTAGCCGTGCTTGTCCACCGCATACACCGGATAACGGACAATATCCTCAGGCACCGGCGTCGCCGTCAGCCGGCTCAGGTTCAGAAGATCCTCGGGACGGTAGCCAATCGTTTTGCACACATGATTGAAATCACGGATCCAGCCGCGGAGATCACGCACATCATTCATATCCCACTTAAAGATCTGATACAGCAGCATGTACGCATCACGTTCAAGAATAATCTGCGACAGTTCCTGACTCTGGGTGAAATAGAAATCAAGGAACGTCCGCACATCCCGCACCTGCTGCGCAGATTCATAGGTTGCGGCCCGCATCTCGCGTGCGGTACCAAGACGATCCTCGTCCTCCAGTTTTCCGCCAAGCCGTCCGACCTCCTTGGAAATATCCTTCAGATCCAGCTCAATATTCTCCAGATCCCCGAGAACATCTTCGAACTTTTTATACAGCTCGACGCCGAAGAATGCCTCCATGTATTCACTGTGCTTCGTCATTGTAAAGATAATTAACTCATAATTCTATATAAACCATTACTTCGGGCACATCGGCAGAAATAAATATCAATTTTCCATCAATCAGCCCAGATATAAGATCAGTTGTAACCTTTATAGAGAATAAAAACCAAAGTCTCCAGCAACCACATGCCATCCCTTGATCCCGAATCTATCAGAAACGA
>DALTYF010000283.1 GCA_029986195.1 Methanocorpusculum sp.
CTGGTCCTTGGAAAAAGCGATGACACCGTTCTCCCGTTCATCCGTGATGCCCTCGCCTCACGGTTCGAGAACCTCACCATCGATCAGCGCACCGCGCTGGTTCTGGACTGCGGCAGACACGGTGTTGCGGTGCTCGCCCTTCTTGACGCTGCAAACCAGACCTATGGTGTTCCGGAGATCACAAGCGTCTCCACGAGTACGGGCGTTCGTTGCGGCATTCTCGTGACCGGTCATGATCTCAAAGACCTTGCCATGCTGCTTGAGGCAACAAAGGACGAAGGAGTTGACATCTACACCCACGGCGAGATGCTGCCCGCCCATGCGTATCCGGCATTCAAGAAGTATCCGCACCTTCGCGGAAACTACGGCGGGTCGTGGGCGGAACAGGTGACGGACTTTGCAAAGTTCAACGGCCCGGTTCTCTTCACCCCAACTGTCTTGTGCCGCCTGCACCGGCCTACGCGGACAAAGTCTTCACCACCGGTGCAGTCGGCTTCCCGGATTGTCCCCACATCGACGCAAGACCGGACGGAAGCAAAGACTTCTCCACACTCATCGCCTTTGCCAGGACCTGCCGCCCGCCGGAGGAACTGGGCCGACCTGATCTCCTGACCGGCTGCGCCCATGATGCCGTCCTTTCCCTCGCCCCCAGAGTCATCGACCTGATCCGGGGCGGAAAGATCCGCCGCTTTGTGGTGATGGCGGGATGCGACGGCCGCGACAGACGCCGCAGCTACTACACCGAGTTTGCGAAGGCTCTTCCCCGCGACACCATCATTCTCACCGCAGGCTGCGCCAAGTACCGCTACAACGCCCTTGCGCTCGGCGACATCGACGGTATCCCCCGCGTGCTGGACGCCGGTCAGTGCAACGACTCCTACAGTCTTGTGGTCGTGGCCCTCGCCCTTGCCGACGCCTTCGGCTGCGGTGTCAATGATCTGCCCATCTCCTACAACATCGCCTGGTATGAACAGAAGGCAGTCCTCGTCCTGCTTGCCCTGCTGCACCTCGGCGTGAAGAATATCATGCTTGGTCCCTCACTGCCGGAGTTTGTCTCACCGGACGTCCTGAACGTTCTGGTGACAACGTTCGGTCTTCAGCCGAGCTCAACGGTTGCCGAGGATCTGGTAAAACTGTCCTGTGTCTGAGATCGGCTCATCCCCCTTTTTTGGTGCTGCCTATAAATGTGAGATGCTTTTTTGGGAAACTGTTGAACGGTGGTGGGTGAGTGGGATAGTGGAGATAAAAAACGCAGATGCGCCTAACGGTGCATCCGCGTCTCCGTTCTCATTCAGCTCCCGCAGCCTGTGATCAATTTTCAAAAAAAGATTCCAGAAAAAAACCGGTTACATACGTTCATGGTATCACAGCCGGCTTCCGCAGCGCACCGGAATCTCACTCCGGTATCTGCCGGACTGTCCAGCGAAGTACCGTTTTTTGTTTTTCCGGTGACGTCCGCCGTGCATCCGAGAGGTAAATCTCACGGTGCAGCCTCGTCTCCGTTCCAGATTCTGTTCGGAAAGGAACTGTGCC
>DALTYF010000062.1 GCA_029986195.1 Methanocorpusculum sp.
AATTCGATCAACGACGATCATTCGTAGGCAATAAACGAATTTAGGTGCAACGCCGGTTTTCCGAGAGGTGCATTTGTATTCCTGAGTCCCCATGGAACATACGTGAACCGCATGCCCTCGGCCTGCTCCCTTTTTCACTTCATGGCTCACGATCCATGACAAACGGAGGTATCAGCAAACGAACTGCTGGTGCAGCACTGCTGCCTACTCCGGAAAAGTTGCGCCGGAAACATTCGCCCCGGCAAACACCGCCCCGCAACACGCGGCAAGCCGAGCATACATCCCAGAAAGATCCGCATTGCGGAAATCCGCATCGGTAAACACCGCACGCTGGGCATAACAGCGGCAAAGCCGTGCGGAACGAAAAGAAGCCGCAGTAAAATCACCGCCGGAAAGATTTGCACAGGAAAGATCCGCATCCCGGAAATTTGCATACGCGGCAAACGTACCCGAAAGATTCGCAGACGACAGCACCGTACCCGAAAAATCCGCATCATCTATCGTTGCACCGGTAAGATCGGCATCCGAAAGCACGGCACCGGAGAAGCAGCATGCGGTCAGATCAAAATTTCTCATGCATGCGCCGGTAAAGTTTCCGCCGGAAAAATCCTGACCGGGAAGAATCATCACCGCCTCTGCCGACTCTTTGAGATACGCAGTATACCAGCCATTCCACGCAGAATAATCACCACTCTCCGCTGCGGAGAGAAACAGCCGCAGCGCATTCACGAAAGACCTCCCCCGAACAGAATAATCAACAGGAATACGGCGGCGAGAATAATAAACAGAAGCAGAAACAGCACATCATGCGTTCCGTCGCGGGCGTCCTGCGGACGGGGCGGGACGGAAATCTTTTCCTCGTACTGCTCAACATAGGGGTGTTCGCGTTCCAGCCGCTCAAACTCTGCATGCTCTTCAACGGTGAAATCGGGATCCAGTTCAAGCGGTCCCGGGGTCTCGGGAATATCTCTGCTGTTCACGATAGAAATACGTGCGAGCCCTGAGGTCTAAAAGGTTTGGAGCCGGGAAAGTTTCGGGACATCCGAAAACTTCCGAAACTGTTTCGGGGGAGGTATTTGACAACCTAAGCACCCAGTATAGTATGGAGTTTCCCAAAAAGAACTCCAATGCCATGTATGAAAGAAGAACAACAACCCTCTCGGAGAAAATGATGGAGGAAACAATGACCTGGATTCGCTAACGCCCATACACTAAACCAGCCACTATGGATATAACCTCATCCGGCATTTGTATCTGATTTCACCAATGCCAAACTATTGTCCATTTCCAATATATACTCTACCGCAAAGACGGGGCTGAGAGCTTCAAACAATTTTCTGCAGTACCCTTTGGTATTCGTTTTTTCCCCTGTCCCGCTAATCCGTCCGGCACAGATTAAAGTTGTCAGCCACCCAATACGTATTCACAATTTCTCAAGGCAGAACAGCGGAGTGAAATACTAATGTACGAGATAGTGAAAGCACACGCCTTGTCCGAGGCGGTTTTTGAGATGTGGATTCGTGCGCCGCAGGTCGCACGCAATGCACAGGCAGGACAGTTTTGTATTATTCACCCCGACGGCGCAGGGGAACGTGTTCCTCTGACCATTTCCGGAACAGACGGCGATCTGATCCGGATTTCGTTTATGGCAATCGGTACGACAACGAAGCTTCTTTCAACCCTTTCCGCCGGCGACTGTCTGCGGGATGTGGTGGGCCCCCTGGGAATGCCAAGCGATATTGCCAAAGGTCCCGAGACGGTGGTAATTGTGGGAGGCGGGGTCGGCGTTGCCTGTACGCCGATTATTGCCCAGGCGGCAAAGGATGCCGGAAACTACGTTATCGGAATTATCGGCGCACGCAACAAAAGTCTGCTGATTCTTGAAGAGGAGATGAAAGCAATCTGCGACGAACTGTTCGTAACAACCGATGACGGTTCGTACGGCATCAAAGGGTTTGCCAGCGGCCCGCTTCAGACACTCTGCGAGAGCGGCAGAAAAATCGATAAAGTCTGGATTATCGGCCCCGGCATGATGATGAAGGTAACAAGCGGCGTCACCAAACCCTACGGCATCAAGACCTACGTATCGTTAAACCCGGTAATGGTGGACGGAACCGGTATGTGCGGATCCTGCCGGGTTATCGTCGGCGGCAGGATGTTGTTTGCCTGTGTGGACGGACCGGAGTTTGATGCCCACCAGGTTGACTGGGACGATCTGCTGGCACGCCAGCGGATGTATATGCCTGAGGAGAAGGAGTCGGTTGCGTATCATGAGGAGCACCATGTGTGCAGATGCAGGAAGGTGGAGTAAATGGACAGAGATGCAAAGGAACGGACTGCAGATTTCGGCGAGGTGGATCTCGGATTCACGGAGGCGGAGCTACGGGCAGAGGCGGCACGCTGTATTCAGTGCAAGAAGCCGAAGTGTGTAAACGGATGCCCGGTCGGTATTGATATCCCGGCGTTCATTCATGCCTGTGAGACGGGCGAGTTCCGCGAGGCGGCACGGATTATCAAGAAGGACAATATGCTCCCCGCCATCTGCGGCCGGGTCTGTCCGCAGGAGACGCAGTGCCAGGGTGAATGTGTGCTCGGCAACAAGGATATGCCGATCTCCATCGGCCATCTTGAGCGGTTCGTCGCAGACTGGGAGAGACGGGAAGGTATCGAGACGCCCGTGCGGCTTCCTGCAACCGGAAAGAAGGTCGCAGTTGTCGGGTCCGGCCCGGCCGGTCTTTCGGCGGCTGCGGAGCTTGCCCGGCTCGGCCATACCGTAACCGTGTTTGAGTCCCTGCATGAGGCGGGCGGTGTTCTGATGTACGGTATTCCGTCGTTCCGCCTTCCCAAAGATATTGTCCAGACGGAGATTGAGCAGGTGAAAAAACTCGGTGCCGAGATCAAAACAAACTATGTGGTCGGTCGCAGTGTGCCGGTTGCGGAACTGCTCGGCTACGATGCGGTGTTCCTCGGAACGGGTGCGGGTCTTCCGTACTTCCTGGGGTTACCGGGCGAGAATCTCTGCGGGATCTACTCGGCAAACGAGTTCCTGACCCGGGTGAATCTGATGGGCGCAAACAGGTTCCCGGAGAAAGATACGCCGGTGAAGAAAGGAAAGAAGGTTGTGGTCATCGGCGGCGGAAATGTTGCAATGGACGCAGCCCGGGTGGCACGCCGGATGGGTGCTGCGGTTACCCTGATGTACCGCCGCGGTGAGGCGGATATGCCGGCACGGCTGGATGAGGTGCGGCACGCAAAGGAGGAGGGCATTGAGTTCATGTGCTGTACGAATCCGGTGCGGTTCATCGAAGGCGAAAACAAGGCGGTCGCAGGTGTTGAGGCTATCAGAATGGAACTTGGCAGTCCGGGCGATGACGGCCGGTGTTCGTTTGCACCGATCGACAGAAGCAACTTTACGGTTGAGGCGGATGTGGTTGTGGAGGCTATCGGTCAGGGTCCGAACCCGCTGCTCTTACGGATGCTGCCGGATCTTGCCCGCAACAAGAACGGGAGTGTGGCCGTGAACTGCCTCGGCCAGACGTCGATTCCAAAGGTGTATGCAGGCGGCGATGTGGCAACCGGTGCTGCAACCGTGATTCTTGCGATGGGTACAGCAAAGGATGCAGCACGGGCAATCGATAAGATGCTCCGCGGTGCACCGCAGTTCTAAAAAAAATACTTTTTTTTAATAATTTTTGGAACAGGATCCTTCACTGGGTAATGGATCCGTCCGAGGTCCACTCGGTTACCTTTCCGTCAGACTCAACCATTTTGTAATGGACGACGCCGTTTGCGTCAATGGTGTACGAGAATGAGCCGCCGTCAGCTTCGATATGACCTCCGCTGTCATCTCCGACCGCACTGCCCACCATCAGTACCCTGATAGTTGAAGCTGCCGTCTTTGTCCATCGATCCGGAACCTTCTTCGGAGGTACCGCTCCAGGAGCCGTCAGGATTGACCTGAACTTTTGTTCCGTCCTCATCTTCGGCATAGTAGGAGCCGTCGGGGTTCTTATAGACCGTTACACCGTCTTCGGACGAGACGGGAACCGCACCGACAGCCGGGCCGCTCGGGCCGGCATTACCACCAGTCGGAGCGGGAGTTCCCACACATCCGGCAGATACTGCCAGCAGTGCAACACACAGCATCAAAACAATCAGCATTCGCTTCATACTAGATACGTGCCGGTTGTTATGTATATAATAGTATTGGGTATCCCGGGATTACCTGAGATAATTTTTTTCGATATTTCCGAGAGTCACCTCCATGTTATATGCAAAAAATATTCCCATACAGACGCAGAATAAAAATTGCCTCAATATAAATACATATATACTTCCAGTAACAGTCATGCGCGGGACACAAAGAGGAAACAAAAACTGGTGAACGGACGGAGGGCGAGATATTCATCTCGTTTTACGTTCCATATATATTCATGAAATTCTCGCGGGAGATCGAACTAAAGGGTCACATCGTTGACTCAGGAATTCTTGCCAAAGTCATGGACTGCGTTGTTGAGTACAACGGAGATTTCGAGACCGAGGAGTTCAACCTCGGCAGGCAGAAGACCGACCCGAGTTATGCACGCATGCAGATCTCCGCAGAGACGCCGGAACAGCTTACCCAGATCATCAGTGAGCTGCGCAGGCTCGGTGTTCTGGTCACGGGCGAGGCGGAGGTAACGCTTCAGAATGTCATCAAGGCAAAGGTTGCGCCGGAGGGTTTTTACTCCACTACCAACCACCCGACCTACATCCATTACGAAGGCGAATGGATTCCGGTAGACAATATGAAGATGGATGCCCTGATCCGTGTTGATACGAAGAGTCATACCGCGACCTGTGCGGTGCAGGGTAAACTTCTTCCCGGCGATTTCGTGGTGGTCGGTGAGGAGGGGGTCCGGGTGGATTTCCCAGAGCGTCCGCGTGAGATCGGTGTCTTTGAGTTCATGGGCGGCGACGTCTCCTCCGAGCGGCCGAGCAAGACGATGATCCGTCAGATTGCAAAGGAGCTGCTGCAGATCAAGGAGTCCGGCAGAAAAGTTGCACTGGTCGGGGGTCCTGCAATTATTCATACCGGCGCCGCAGATGCGGTTGCGGCCATGATCCGCGAGGGGTACATTGATGTGCTGTTTGCCGGGAACGCACTTGCGACACATGACCTTGAGTACAGTATCTTCGGGACGTCGCTGGGAATGGATCTGCGGACCGGAGAACTTGTCAGCGGCGGGCACCGCCATCACCTGTACACGATCAATACGATCATGGATGCAGGTTCCATCTACGCGGCGGTGCAGACCGGCCTGGTGAAGAGCGGCATTATGTATGAGTGTATTAAGAATCATGTGCCGTTTGTTCTTGCCGGGTCCATCCGCGATGACGGGCCGCTGCCGGATGTTATCCAGAATGTCATCGAAGCACAGGATGCCATGCGAAAACATATCCCCGAACTCGGTATGGTTTTAATGGTTGCAACGCTCCTGCACTCTGTTGCGGTCGGGAATCTGCTTCCATCACATGTGAAGACGATCTGTGTGGACATTAATCCCGCGTCAGTGACGAAACTGATGGACCGCGGGACGTCGCAGGCAATCGGTATGGTCAGTGATGCGGGAACGTTTATGCCGCTGCTGCTCGCCGAACTGCGGGAGTTGTCAGCGTAAGAAAAAAATTATTCGGTTAAGGGCATGTTCCACGACGTTTCGTTGTCAAGGACATACTCCCATTCTTTTTTGCAGGGACATCCCGCGTCCCAGACCGCCTGAAGAACACTCTTGTCGGCGGTGAGGGAGTACTCATTGATCGCGGCGACAATTTCTTTGTCGCAGGTGCCGCAGTTGTGTGGTCCGCGGCGGAATCCGCCGCCGACCGGGTCGCAGGCGACGCTGGTGTCTGCGTCCAGCAGTACTTTCACCGCGGACCACAGATAGGGCGGGCGGAACGATCCCCGCTGCCAGTACTGTTCCAGCTCGGTTCTTCCCTGCACGGTGCACAGGTTCATGGAGATCATATCCGCATACGATGAAGCCTCGGCGATGGACTTCTGCATATCCTCCATCGCCTCCCGCTCGGTTAAGAACAGCGGTTTCATCATCAGATACGCTTTCACGCCGACACCCGCGGCATGGCAGATGTCTGCGGCGCGGATGAAGTCGGCAAAGGAGAATCCCTTGTCAATCGACTTTTCCCGAATGGCGTCGTTCGTGGTTTCCAGACCCATGGCAACCGTCAGCGGATGGGGCTGTGCCTGAT
>DALTYF010000063.1 GCA_029986195.1 Methanocorpusculum sp.
GCATATCCGTGCCCCTTCCTGCGCATGGGAAATATCATGGGTTACGGACCGTCCGATATCATGCATCATCGACCCCGCGCAGACCAGGGCATCATCCACCGAATCTCCGGAAAACCGCGCGGCAACGGATGCAACAACCTCGCAGTGCTGGACCACACCGGAGTCGCAGCCCGCAGAAAAAAGAATTGGGGAATACTGATTCTCAGGCATCCGAAAGAGCCTCGCGCATCTTCTCAACGCGGCTCTTCAGTGCAGATACCAGCAGTTCATCATCGAAATGCACCAGCATCTCGCCGCACTGCTCGCAGGCAAAGTTGGTGGTACACGCATTATTAAACGTCGTCATCATACCGCAGTTCTTGCACTGATAGAAGTCGTTCGCCTCATCATACCGCAGGCGTGCCGACAGTTTCCCCACCACCGTCTCCATCTCCGCACGCAGAACAAGATTCAAATTGTCCATCCGCATCACCCACAGGTACGTCAGCCAGCCCGTCTCATTATTCTTAATCCGGCGGTACTCCGCCAGCCGGTGTTCATAGAGATTATACAGCGTATGGCGCACGGAGTTTAAGTTGATCTCCGTCTTTGCGGCAATATCCTCATCGCTCAGTTCCTCGTTCGGGCAGCGGCGGAGAAGTTCAATCCCTTCCTCACCCACGAGTTTTAGAAGATACTGGAATATTGCCGGATTTTGCAGCTGTTCCTCAGTGATCGCCGTCATGTCTTTATATGTTGGACGGCGCCGGTAATATGTTTATCCAGAGACACAAACGCCTCATCCCGCGACGGCCCGCACCCGAGAACCGAAAACATCACCTCTCCTTCCTCAAACACTGTTCCCGGATGCGGAATATCGGTGATGGTTCCTGCAAGGTCCCGCATATCAGCACGCATCACCAGCGGCTCAGGAGCCGCAAGGATTTTCCGCACGCAGAACTGTCCCGGTTCCGGCACAGCATCCGGCAGTATCCCGCGGCACGCATCCGCATGCAGCTGGAACAGGTTTACCTCGGTCGCACCTTCCACCGTCTCCACCGTCCCCTGAAACCGCGGATTCACCTCAATTGCGTAAGCTTCCGTATCCGTCAGAACAAAATCCACGCCGACCGATCCCACGCATCCGCTTGCCGCAACAATTTTTTCGGCAACTGCCATCATCCGTCGGGTCATCGGGTGGGTGCAGGGCGTAACAGATCCCGAAAACGCATAGGCGCAACTGTCCCCGCCGCGAAGAATCTGTTCGTTTGCTGCAACTGCTTTTGCCGCAGTTCCGGTTCCGACACAGGACACACTTGCCGGAACGCCTGCGATAACCTCCTGCATCAGAAAGGGTTCGTGTTCCGCAAACTCCTCCCAGCATGCACGCTCCGCATCATTTCGGACGACCGCATTCCGCCAGCCGCCCGCACCCGACAGCGTCTTCATCATCGCCGGATACTCACCGTCGGAAAGTTTTCGGGGAACCGGAACACCGAGAGACTCAAAAAACTCCTGGGTTTTTCCTTTGTCCATGAACCGTGCCGCAACCTCTGGAGCGGTGCCCAGCCGGTTTGGCACCTCCAAAAGCTCCGCACCTGACGTTGTCACCACGCAGTCGATCTGATGCCGCGCGAGCATCTCCTCAAGAGCAAACGGCAGTTCATCCAGCTCGTCAAACGCCATCACATCCTTTGTACACCAGAGCAGATCCTGATCGCAGAAGTGATCCACCGCATACACGTCATATCCGGCCCGCGCCGCAGACTTTGCCACGTGACGGGTTGTGTATCCGGCAACCAGTACCGACGGACTCACGCTTCGTCACCGTGGTGTTCATCGTGCTTGACGGTTGTCTTGCCAATCGCGGTCGGCAGCACTTCCAGTTCTGCATCCGGAAACGTCAGTTCCAGTTCCGCACCTTCGTACAGATGATCCAGAAACAGCGCAAGAGCCGAAATCTCCGAGTGCGGCTGGTTGGCAACCGCCACATTGTAGTCGGCAAGCTCGTACATATCGCCCGGCACTTTTTCGGCACCCACCACGACCAGAATTTTTTCCTCGGTCCGGATTTGGGGGATCACATCCTGCAGCCGCAGGCCGTACATGGTCAGATGCACAACCTTTCCGCCGTTTCGTTTGAACGTATTGATACAGCTCTTCCACTTCACATTGTTCTCACAGAAGTAGGTGCCGCCGAACCGGTGCGCAACATCTGCAATACTGTCGGCAACCTTCTGATCATCTGCGGCAAGATACATGCCGCTCGCCCCGAGCGCCCGGGAACTCAGTCCGACGTGTGTCGTTACCCGCTGGTCGCGTTCCGGCCGATGACCGATTCGTAGGATATAGGATTCTGGTTTCAGCATTGTTTCTTCGCCTTGATAACTCCGTTTTCAATATAGACCGGCATATCAGGAGCATGCAGCATCTCATTCAGCATCAGCATGTCCGATAAACTCAGGAGACTGACCGACTCGCCCATAACTGCAATGAGGCAGTTGTTTTCAAGCCGGGACAGGGACGCCTCCACAACATCCCGGCTCCATCCCGACCGTTCCACCAGCTCTGCAATCATCACCGGCTTTTCATCGGTCAGCATGTGGTAGAGTGCCCAGTCAGTGTCGCAGTCCTTTTGGTGACCGCTCCATTCCCCAGTGCGGGTCGTCCCCTCACTTTCATGAGGTAACAGTTTGAACGCAGAAGAGATTAAGGTTGCATGGTTGCATCCTGTATTTTGTCACAAACAACCCCCTTATCACTGCCAAATACAACAGTCCTACGTATGGAACTCACCGTTGTTGTTGCATTCACCTCTCTTGTGGTCAGCATCGTCTCCAGTATCTACGGATTCACCCAGAACAAAAAACTGCAGGAGTTTGAACACCGGACCCGCGAGGACACCAAAGAAGATCTGGTAAAACTCGATACAGTTCTCAAATCCATCATTATCAAATCGTCGTACCGCAACGACATGAAAAATCTCGGATTCGATTCTGAAAAGCAGATCATCAGCGACTTCCTCTTAAGCCCCACCTGGCTTGCGATAGAGTATCTGGTGAATCAGAACGGTGACAAAACCGTACTGCATGTGGAGCTTTTGATCATTCTCAACCGGCAGGACGGCATCACCATTGGTTTTGCCGCCCGCAACGCCGAAAAAGAACTCAGCAGAATCAGCAAACAGTACCAGGACGAACTGCTGAACCTGAAAAACAACATCTACACCATGCTTCCTGAAATCTCCGGAGATAGTGTGGAACGGTTGTCGAAGACCGCTGTCAATGCAGTAAAAGACCGGATCACCTACAATGACGACTACATCAGGGACGCATTCCACTACCTCAAAGAGAAAAAAGGGGTGGAGGATCCAAGCATCAACCTCTTCCTTGCGGTTCTGGACAACAACGATGACCAGCTCAAACAGGCCATCGACTCAGGAGGAAACCTTTCCATGGACGACAGGGATCTGCTGCGGAAGTATGAAAAACTCCTGAAGGATCATACCTTTGTTAGAAAACAGGGACAACCGGCATAGATTCTTCATCTGAGAGATACGAATACTACACAGCAAATGATTGTGATGACTGGTGTGTGCCAAAGGGAGGAGGATGGCCCTGCTCTCTGACTATGCAGAGCTGACGTCTCTGGCCGATTCCCTCTACGATGCCTGCGAAGACGATGATGCAGAACTTGCCCGGCTGATGCACGAACTCGACCCGGATGTTGCGATTCAGCTCTGCACCTCTGACCTGACGAATGCAGCGCAGGCCTACATGTATGCCTTTAACGAAGTCCCTGACCTTGACGTGTACGATATTCTCCTGCTCGAACCGTCCTCGCAGCTGCTGCACGGCATCAAAATACTGCCGGTTGAACTTGCGGAACTGATAATGGGATTTGATCAATCCAGAAAACTGTTTTTCATCGGTGTCTGGGACGGGGAAAAGATCCTCGCAGCCTTCACCGGAGAGGGAGCATACGATCGTGCCGCAGACTTTGCCCGCGAGCACTGCTCGGCATAATCCTACTCCCCTTTCGTAATCAGATCATAGCGAACGGCAGCAGGAACCATCTCCGGCACGTCCCCCCATGCCGCAGTCCATTCCCCGATAACCGCATACACCGCGTCAACCGCCGTTCCGTCCGGCAGTGCAATCCCCCCGTCCGCTGGCCGGAGTTCATTGCACAGCCCCGTTGCCCAGGCATCCGCTTTTGCCGGATCGCGGGAAAACACTACCACCGCGTCCGCAACCCCAAACGAAACCGACGGCCCGACCGTCGCAGACGAGGTGCACACGGCACGGATACCGGGGGCCGGGGGCAGGACAAACGCATACTTCCCCGACACCGGTGCCGTCCCCGCATACAGGCCCGCCCGTACCGGTCGGTCAGCTGCGGTAAACACAATATCGCCGCCGTTGTCAATCAGACCAAACGCGGCACCCGCCGCAGCCATACTCTCCACCCCGGCCCATGCAACGGCCGCCGCCACCGCCGCCATCGGTCCGACGTCCGCTTCGGAGGCTGCCGCCGCCATCCGCTGCACAATCAGCGGCGCATCGGAGTCCACCGGCACCGGCGAGTAGGAGGTTCCAAAAAAAGGATCGGCACGGATATAGGACTCAAGGTCCGCTCGGTCTGCAAGCATCCCCGCCTTTGCCGCCGCAATATGGGCAGGATCCTCGGCGAGGATCGTTGTAATCGTCTCGCGAAACTCGAAATGTTCACGAATCATTTCTGCAGACTTAACGCACGATGCGGACAGTACATCACACACCGGCCGCACAGAACACAGCGTTCCGAGTCCACCTGCAGCTGCCAGAAGTCATCAAAGGAAAACACCTTTTTCTGGCAGATGCTGATGCACAGACCGCAGTCAACACACTCCGTCCGGTTGTGGGAAACCGCATCCCGCTGAATCTTCACGGTAACGCCGGGATGCTTCAGTGCCTCGATGAACTTCTCCGCATCCGCATCCTTCACGTCCAGCAGTGTCCAGCCGTCATCGCCGTCGATCTGCGCACGTTCCACATTCACCGGAACCCCGGAGGCAAGAATGGCATTTGCAATGTTTGCCTCCTGCACCCCGTCGCTGTCAAAGGTTACCATCAGTTTCATTTGTGCCACCTCTCTCCCACCAGATCACCGAGATCATAGGAGTTCAGCATGCCGAGCACCTTCTTTGCCGTATCAATAACCACGAGTGCTCCGATGTTGTTCTGCTGCAGCCTGCGTGCGGCAAGATCCACCGGTTCGTCCGGCAGCGCCGTGATCACGCTGCGGGTCATAATCTCCGACACTTTCTGATCCTCCTCGTCGCGGGCGAACGCTTTGGAGATATCAAACGTCGTCACAATACCGATCAGCCGGTTCTCGGCATCGATCACCGGCAGGTGGTTCGTGTTTCCTTTCAGCAGACGGTTTGCCGCTTCCTTGACACTTTCCTCGCCGGTGATGGTCACAAAGGTTCCGACCATCATCTCGCTCACGCGGCGGACAACCCCGTGTTCAGCCATCGGTCTGTTCCTCTTCGTTGCATTGATCGGGCGGGTTGCAAGTGCCATCGTAAACGTTCCCGCTTCAATTCTTCCCTTCAGTTCACCGGCAATCTCGCGTGCCTTCTTGTAGCTGGACAGGGGCGATGTTCTGATCTCCTCGCCGTCGATCTCAACCGACCCGCTCTTCAGCTCCGCATACGTCACCTCGCGCACCACCGGCCGGTCACGGACCGGTGTGCCGTAGTCCACGATGCTGGTTTTGAGATCCTCATCCCGTACCGCGGTGTGCTTCACGATCTCTTCGGTTAACAGCGGGATCGGGACACCCACACCCACATACATCGTTACACCGTATCCGGTCATCGTTGCTGCGCGGATGTAGTCGGTTGACATTTCCTTCATGTCGCCGGTGGTCATCAGCGTGCCGAAGCCCGCGCCGGGGGAGTGCTGGGTTCCTTCACCGACGACGGTTCCGTTTGCACCGCCCAAAAAGATCGGCGTTCCGGATCCGATCACCGAGAACGTCGGATCGTTTGGCAGAGGCGAAAGAGCTCCCGCTCCCGAGTAGGGAATGTTGCGGTGACCGGGCAGGAGGTACCCCATATAGGTTTTCACCGGATGGTCACCCATGTTCGTTGCCGCATTGTAACGCTGGTAGGAATTTCGCGGGTTGACCATGATCGCCTGATTGAGATCGGATAAGGTGAACTCGTTGGTG
>DALTYF010000064.1 GCA_029986195.1 Methanocorpusculum sp.
AACTGTTCCGTGATGTTTTTTTCTTCCGTGTGTTTCGTGTCTTCCCGCGGAGCGGTGAGCACGGCTCTGCCGTGCGAATCGTGTGCTGAAATTTGATCAACGACGATCACTCGTAGGCAATAAACGAATTTAGGTGCAACGCCCTCTCTGACACCAGAACTTTATGCCTCCAGCACCAACATGTAGTACTATGGTTGATTCATATGAGGATATGCTGAAGTCGGCGTACTCGGGGATGTCTGAGCCGACGGACACCGGTGAGCGGTTCATCATGCCCAAAACCAAGATCTATATCGAGGGCAAGACCACCGTTCTGGAAAACTTCACCGACATTGCCGGCATGCTCAACCGCGACAAGGACCACTTCATGAAGTTCATCCTGGGAGAACTTGGAACCGCGGGCAAGATCGACGGCAACCGCGGCGTCTTCAACGGTAAATTTGAGGAGTCACAGTTTGAAGCAATCGTGACCACCTACGTAAACGACTACGTCATCTGCTCCGAATGCGGTCGTCCGGACACCAAACTCGTCAAAGACGACCGTGTCCAGATGCTTCTCTGTGAAGCATGCGGTTCCAAACGCCCGATCAGAAAACGCAAAGCCAAGACCGAAGTCCAGGGTCCGGCAATCGAAGAAGGCAAAGAACTGGAAGTGCACATCGAATCCATCAGCAAGAAAGGCGACGGTGTTGCCCACATCGGTAAATATATCCTGTACGTCTCCGGAACCAAAGCCGGCCAGAACGTCAAAGTGCGGATCACCAGAATCTCCGGCTCCGTTGCATTCACACAGAAAATTCTCTAAAATAGCTGCAGAGGGAAAAATCCCCGGCAGCACTTTTTTCCAAAAAACTCATCTCACGTTCCAAAAAACGCCAGCTCCGTTTTTGCAAACTCCGTCGGACAGAGATCATGCATCCGGTGCGTCCCGCCGGGAATCATTTTCAGTTCCGCATGCGGAATCATCTTCTGCATCTCATACGCAACATCCGGATGCATCAGAAAATCCGCATCCCCGAACAACAGAAACGTCGGGCATGCAATATCTCTAAGCCGGTCTCCGGAACCCGGCCATGCCGCAATCGCACACGCACCTGCCCGGAACCCCTTCGTATGCCACGGTGCAATCACGCACAGCGCCTGTAGCGGATGCACACAGCGGTTCATCAGACGTGCCCGGTATGACGACTCCAGTCCGTAATCGGTCGCAAACAGCATAAGCTTCTTCACCATCCCCGGATACATCGCCGTAAACTCCTGGGCAATCATCCCGCCCATCGAATGGCCGAGCAGAAAAATCTCCGAAACCCCCTCCGCCTCCACCACCGCATGCACATCCTCTGCATACCGGGCAATCGTCATCTTCTGAGGAGAAAGGGATCCCATCCCGGTCAGACCGATACCGCGGTTGTCCGGCAGAATCACACAGAACCTCTTAGCCAGCGTCCGGATAATGGATTCCTTCCAGTCCTTCATCGAATCACCAAGACCGCTGACGATGACAAGCGGCATCCCGGACCCGGCAACCCGGTACGCAATCCTCGCATCCGCTGACCTCACGTACCGTATCTCATCACGCATGGTTCAAAAAAGTATTATTATCATAGTATCCCATAAACCTGCGTTTACAGGACCAGACGGGTTTTCTCCGGCTCAGTTCTTCAGACAGCCAAGCAGATCATCGCATCTCCCCGAGATGCGGTCACATGCCTCACGGATAACCGTAACCGGATCCTTCTTTGACCCTTCCTTCATCGTAATAAACAGTTCCGGATCGGAAAACTGAAACTCAATCACATACTTCGCCACATCAACCTCGGGATCCGTCAGAATCTCCTCGGCCAGTGTATTCATAAATGTGTGTCCTTCCCCTTCCAGGCTCAGCCGTATCTTGCTTTTCTCGAGCTCGATGATCTTCAGCTTCATGCGGATTACCTATTTGGCGGATGAGACTATATAGATGACGTCGTACTCCCGCAGATCCGATCCGGGACAAGTATTATATCATTCCATATCCTATTTATTAAAGCACTCAATTTAGTGGAGCGGTGTGCCTGGTCTGACCCGGACGTTCGCACAGGAATCATTCCCGTGGGAAGTGGCACCGCGAGTGTCGATTAGCATATGAAACTCCTTACCGGATATCTATGCTGCCTGCAGCAATGCAGGAAAGATGCGGAGTTCTCTGTAGACGTAGCCAAGCCTGGTATGGCGCAGGTTTGCTAAACCTGTGTCCCCCTGGGACTCGAGGGTTCAAATCCCTCCGTCTGCGCTTATTCCAGGGATGAGTCATCCCTGAAACGTTCAGGAGTACGAAGCGCTCATTAGTATGAGACTTATCTCTCCACTGAGAGGCGACTATCATGGTTGAAGAGTCAGAACTGAAATATTTTGTGCGGATCATTAACAATGATCTGGACGGTACCCAGCCGGTACAGCTTGCGCTGACCGGAATTAAGGGCATCGGCCTCCACGCCGCACTCGTCATCTCCCGCCGTGCAGGAGTCGACACCCACGCAACAATGGGTCTCCTCGCAGACGAAGATGTCGCGCGCCTTGAGGAACAGGTACTTGCATACCCGACCTCAGTCCCGGCATGGATGGTCAACCGCCCGGTAGATGTGTACTCCGGAGTTCCGAAGCACCTCTACGGCAGCGACCTTGCACTCGCAAAAGAAGACGACATCAACCTCATGAAGAAGATGCGCTGCTACCGCGGCATTCGTCATGAGAACGGCCTGAAGGTACGTGGTCAGGGTACCAAGTCCACCGGACGGTTCGGCAAGATTGTCGGTGTTTCCAAGAGGCGGAACGCGTAAATCCAGGTGATGAAGAATGGGATATCCAGGAAAGAACACCAAACAGTACTCCTCTCCGAAACGCCGCTTTGAAAAGTCGCGTATCGAGAGCGAGCGTGTACTCGCTATCACCTACGGTCTTCGTAACAAGCGTGAGATCTGGAGAGCAACCGACGTCCTGCGCAAACACCGCGGAGGCGCCCGTGAAGTGCTCGCAATGGTCTCTGCCGTTGGCGAGACCCCGAAAACCGTCGCACGCCGCGACGAACTGATCAACACCCTTCAGCGCTACGGCATGATCAGTGCAAACGCCGCAATGGATGACATTCTCTCCTTAAAGATTGAAGACATCCTTGAGCGCCGTCTGCAGACCATCGTCTACCGCAAGGGTCTTGCACGCAGCCCGAAACAGGCACGCCAGTTAATCACCCACGGTCACATCGCCATCAACGGCCAGCGTGTGTCCGTCCCGAGCTACATGGTGTCCGTCGCAGAAGAAGCAGGCATTGCATACTATGCAACCTCCAGCCTCGCCGACGATGCAAACGGTGAACGCCAGCGTATTATGAATGTGAGGGCGTGAAGACAATGGCAGAAGCAAGCGAAAAGTGGGGCATTGCACACATCTTTGCCTCCTTCAACAACACGATCATCACCGTCACCGACCTGTCCGGTGCAGAGACCATCTGCAAGAGCAGCGGTGGTATGGTCGTCAAGCAGGCCCGCAATGAGTCTTCCCCGTATGCAGCAATGCAGATGGCGATCAACATTGCCCAGGCAGCAAAGGAAAAGGGAATCACCGGACTTCACATCCGTGTCCGTGCACCCGGCAACGGAAAGCAGCGCTCTCCGGGACCCGGAGCACAGGCCGCAATCCGTGCGCTTTCCCGTGCAGGTATGCGTATCGGCAGAATCGAAGATGTAACTCCGGTACCGCACGACAGCATCCGTCCAGCGGGTGGTAGAAGAGGCAGGAGAGTCTGAATGGATCTTGTATTCAGCAGGCTCGATGACTCTGTCGCACGGTTTACTATCAGCGGAGCGACTCCGGCATTTGCAAACGCCCTCAGACGCTCTATGATCGGCGAGGTGCCAACCCTTGCCATCGAAGACGTTCGCATCTATGACAACACCAGTGTTCTCTTTGATGAGATCCTTGCACACAGACTCGGGCTTGTTCCGATTAAAACCGACCTGTCCCAGTTTGTTCCCCGCAGCAAATGTACCTGTGAAGGTGCCGGCTGCCCGCAGTGCACGGTTACGTTCACCCTGAGTGTCGAAGGTCCGGGCATGGTCACCTCCGGTGATCTGATCTCCATGGACCCGCGCACCGTTCCGGTGCACAACAACATTCCAATCGTGAAACTCTGGGAAGGTCAGAAGGTTGTTCTGGAAGCCGTTGCCGAACTCAACACAGGTCTTGAGCATGCCAAATGGCAGCCGACTCTTGCCTGCGGTTACAAAGAGTTCCCGGTAATCACCATCCACAACAGCTGTGATGCATGTGGAAAATGTGTTGCCGAATGTCCCCGTGACGTTCTCGAAGTATCCGACAACATCGTTCACGTCCGCGTAGTAAACGGCGAAAGTAAAGAAAAAGACTGTTCCATGTGCCGTCTCTGTGAGACTGCATGCATGAACACCGGAATCGGCGAAACTCCCGCTATCACCTTCGGTGCCGACAGCACGAAGTTTATCTTCGTCGTCGAGAGCGACGGTTCCCTGCCGGTCAAAGAGATCATCGAAAGAGCACTGCTGCATATCAAGTCACGATCCACAGACCTGACTGATGCATTACAGGACATATCCACGGAGGGACTGTAAATGAATAAGACAAAACCCCGCCTCGAATCCTTAATCGGTATGCTCAAGCGGGCATCCCGGGAAAACGAGGCTAATATCTGGCGCGAGATTGCCGGACGCCTGAACACGTCCAGCAAGAACTACGCCGAGGTTAACATCGGAAAGATTAGCCGCTACGCAAAAGAGAATGAGATCATCCTGGTCCCGGGCAAAGTCCTGGCAGCAGGTATGATTGCCGCCCCTGTCAAGGTCGCCGCACTCAACTTCTCCGACGCCGCGCGTGAAAAAATCATGGAAGCCAACGGTACCTGCATGACAATCGAAGAGCTTGTCGCCGCAAACCCGAAAGGCAGCCGCGTCCGGATCCTGAGGTGAACTGAAATGGTAACAGTTATTGATGGAGAGAATCTTCTGCTCGGCAGAATGTGCAGCCTTGTTGCCCAGCGCATTCTTGCAGGTGAGGAGATCGCTATTATCAACGCCGAAAAGGTCATCGTCTCCGGTTCCCGTGCGATGGTCATGGAAGAGTACTATGTAAAGCGCGTTCGCGGTTCCGTTGAAGGCGGTCCGTTCTACCCGAGACGCCCGGATCAGATCGTCAAACGCACGGTCCGCGGCATGATCCCGTACAAGACCCGGCCCGGAGCAGCAGCATTCCGCCGCGTCAAGGCCTACGTCGGTGTTCCTTATGAACTTAAGGACGCAGAGGCAGAGGTTCTTGAGGCAGCACACCGCGACCGGTTAAGCAGCGCACGCTACGTCACCGTTGGCGCAATCAGCACCAACCTTGGAGCAAAGTACTAAGAGGTGGAAAAAGATGAAGATCATTAACACCAGTGGTAAGAGAAAGACGGCAATTGCACGCGCTACCCTCAGAGAGGGTAAGGGCAGAGTCCGTATCAACTCCGTTCCGCTCGAGGTCTACGGCAGCGAGATCATCCGCATGAAGATTGCCGAGGCAATCGCTCTCGCACCGGGTGCAATCGACAATGTCGACGTTGACATTGATGTCTCCGGCGGCGGTGTCATGGGCCAGGCAGAGGCTGTCCGCACGGCACTCGGCCGCGGCATTCTGAACTGGACCAACGACCCGCACATCAAAGAGGTTTACCTCAGCTACGACCGTACGCTTCTGGTCAACGATTCCCGTCAGAAGGAAGCCAAGAAGCCGCATGGACGCGGTGCACGTGCACGGTTCCAGAAATCGTACCGTTAAATCATTCGCTTTCAGAACATATGTTCTGCAGGGGAGTGAGCTTCTCACTCCCATTTGCAAAACAACAGATTAATAACCTTAGAAGGATAACTAATGATACCAGTTCGATGTTTCACCTGTGGAAAGGTAATTTCCACGGCATGGGAAGAATATCAACAGCGTAAAGCTGCCGGTGAAGATCCGAAAGACATTCTCGACTCTCTCGGACTTGAGCGGTACTGCTGCAGACGCATGCTTCTCTCGCACAAAGAGACTGTTGATGAGCTGTATCCCTACACGTGATGCATGAATGATGCGGGGTCGTAGGGTAGCCTGGACCATCCTATTACGTTCGGGACGTAGTGACCTGAGTTCGA
>DALTYF010000284.1 GCA_029986195.1 Methanocorpusculum sp.
TGCAGTTTGTTCCCCGCGACAAGGCGGTGCAGGCGGCGGTGGTGAATCAGATGACGGTGATTGAGCATGCGCCGCAGTCGCCGCAGGCGGAGGTTTACCGCGAACTTGCAAAGACGATTCTTTCCAATGAGAGTCTGCATATCCCGAAAGCTCTTGAGCTTGACGAGCTGGAAAATCTTGCCCGAGAATATTTATGAAGCCCGGATGGCAGGGTGCACGTTAACCGGTGCCCTGTCGGTTGCCTGTTTTATTCCCGGAGCGGTAGCTGTGGTGCATGCGCCGCAGGGTTGTGTGCATCAGACGTTTTCGATGCTGCATGCGATGGCAAATGATCATGAGATCTGGACTGTTCCGGAGATTATTGTTTCCGGGATCTCCGACCGAGAGGTGATCTTCGGCGGTGAGGAGTGTTTGTCTGATGCGCTGACACGGGCAGCAGCTCGGCGTCCGGATCTGATTGTGGTGGTGACGTCCTGTGTGCCGGAGACGATTGGGGATGACTGCGGTGCGGTGTGTGCCCGCCATCCGTATGCGGACCGGATTGTGTATGTGCCGACGTCGGGGTTTCTGGGCGGCAGTGCAAAGGACGGGGAGAATGCGGTGCTTGCGGCGCTTGCAGACCGTGCGCCTGTTGCCGAGCCGGTTCCGGGGACGGTTGCGCTGGTGGGTGAGAAGAATCTGGAGTCCGAGGCGGATCAGAATTATGCGGAGGTGGAGCGGCTGCTTGCCCGGCTGGGCCTGCGGGTTACGGTGCGGTTCTGCCGGAACTGTGATTATGCGACGCTGATGAGGCTTGGGACGGCGGCGTGTTTTATTCTGCGGGATGAGCGGGCGGCTGATGCGGGGAGGAGGATCGGTGAACGGTTCGGCCGGCCGGTGATTCCTGAGTTTCCCCGCGGGTTGTCGGGCTGTCTTTCGTTTCTGCGTGCGGCGGGGGTGGCGAGCGGTGTTTCGGAAGAGAAGATTTCTGCGGCGGTTGCAGAGGAGCAGGCGTTTCAGGATGCGATGCTGAAACGCTTTGCAAGCCTTTCCGGAAGGACGGTTTTTCTTGGTGCCGAGCCGTTCGCGGGTACGACGGCGGTTGCCCGTGAGGCGGTTGCCCGGCTGGGTATGCAGGAGCGTGGGGACGGTTTTTTGATCCGGCTGCCGTTTTATCTGCCCGTTGGCACCGCAGGTGTCGAGAAGATGCTGTATCTGTGGCGGCGTGCGGTGCATAATGGCTGAGAATGCGTGTGCAAATCCGGTCTGGCCGTGTGCGATGACCGGGGCTGCGGCGACGCTTGCGGGATTTCCGGATATTTGTGTGATTATTCACGGGTCGTCGGGCTGTTACTATTATCCGCGGTCACTGTTGAAGGTTCCGTTGTTCAGTACGTATCTGCTGGAGTCGGAGATTGTATTCGGGACGGTTGACCGGCTACATGAGGTGGTGACGGAACTTGCGACGACCGGTAGGCCAGTTGCGGTGGTGAATACGTGTGTTCCTGCGCTGATCGGCGAGGATTT
>DALTYF010000065.1 GCA_029986195.1 Methanocorpusculum sp.
TGGCACAAGTTCCCCGCGGCCGGCTGGTTGCGGACCTGTCGGATACGGTCGGTCCGGCCGGCAGCGGGTACCCGCCGGACCCGGTGACGATCCGGTTTCTTGAGGGATACATCCGTGAACACGGATGCCCGCCGTCGTGTGCCCGCCGGACATGGAAGACGGTGGATGAGATCATAGCCCGTGTTTCCCAGCAGAGTCTTGCGGATTTTTTCTGACGTGTGCCTGCCGGACTCTGCGCAGATACACTGCGAAAAAATTTCGTTTGTTTTTTCCCGGAACATCCGATGAAATTTTTTCTGACATCACTCTCCGGTCTGTGCGCTACGATCAACTTCTTACCCTATCACCGCAGAACAATACAGAACAATGGAGTTCGGATGGGTAGTCCCGGTGATCATCTGTGTACTTGTCGCGGGTGTATGCTGGGCAATTAAAAAACACAACTTCCATCCCGAGATCTTTGCTTTTATGGGGCCGTGCCTGATGATCCGGACGTCCCGGACCGGCATCTTTGATGTACTGGCACGTTTCCGCAGAACCTTTCTGGTGTACGGAACACTGGGGGTTGTGATCGTTGCGGTCTGCGGCATTCTGATGACGGCGATGATCATTCTCACCGCGTACCTGACGATGCTGATCCAGCCCGATCCGTCGCCGATCATCCAGCCGCAGAATCTGCTTCTGATTCCGGGTGTGAATGACTTTGTTCCCTCCACCTTTGCGGTCTGGTTTGCACTGGTGTTCGCGGTGGTCATTCATGAGTTCGGGCACGGACTTCTTTCCCGGGTGGAAAAGATCCGCGTGAAGTACACCGGAATCCTTGCACTGGTGATCCCCATCGGTGCATTCGTCGAACCGGATGAAGAGGAGATTGAAAAGTCCCCGCTTGCAACAAAGCTCCGCATGTTTGCTGCGGGCATCACCAACAATATGGTGGTGGGAGGAGTGTGCATCGTTGCTCTGGTGCTGCTGCTCGGACTGATTGTTCCGGGAACCGTGCCGTTTGTACAGGGTATCTATGAAGGGTATCCGGCAGACCTTGCGGGCATGCAGCCCGGAACGGTGATTCTTGCGATCGACGGTGTTCCGGTTGCGAACAGTACGGATATGTCCGCGATTCTTTCCTCGACGGTGCCGGGGCAGACGATTCAGGTTCTCGGCGAGTTCAAGGGCGAACAACAGATGTATGATATTACGCTCACGGCAATCCCCCCTGAAGCGGCCGGTTCTGTGATCGGATCTGACGGTTCCGGATTCATGGGTGTTCTGTACGGCAATCCGCGGGCAGTAACCGATACCCTGCATGCGTTGACGCACCCGTCGACGCCGGGCCAGGCGCTTGTCTCTGTGCTGAACTTCCTCGTGCTGCCGTTCTCGTCCATCAGCGGCAGCAGTTCTCTCAGCATTCTGGTAACGGATACGCCGGACCCGGCGTTCCTGTCCGCACCGTTCGAGGGATTCTGGGAGGTTGTCCATGTGCTCTACTGGTGTGCCTGGGTAAACATCCTGCTGGGTACGTTTAACGCACTGCCGCTCGGGCCGCTGGACGGCGGTCAGATGCTGCGCGAGGGCGTGAAGAGTTTCCTTGCCAAACGCGGCAAGGAACAGTATGCCCAGCCTCTGTGCAGCGTGATTACCAATCTGCTGATTGTCGTGATCATCATCCCCATTATCATGCCGTACTTTTTCCGCTGAGTGAAAGGACAGCGCTTATGAGGGTAAAAACCTCATAAGAGTATTATTTTATGAACGGCCGCTGGCTTCTGTTTCCCCTGCTGGTTTTTCTTGGCGGTTGCTGTTACGGTCCGTCATCGCCGACGATTAAGTTAGCTTATGAAGCAGGGGTTTCGGCAAACGATGTGGTGATGAGTCAGTACTTTTACGGCTGGCTGATTCTGCTGGTTCTGGTCGGGGCAGGGTTTCTCAAAGGATCTCTGCACCGGCCGGCATCCCCCGCACCGTGGACGGTAAGGCGGGTGCTGCGACTGTTTGCAACCGGGGCTGCGATTGCGCTGGTGAGCGTCTGTTACTGTTTTTCCCTGCAGAGTGTTCCCGCATCGGTTTCGGTTATTCTGCTGTTCCAGTTTACGTGGATCGGTGTGATCCTTCAGGCTCTGGTGGAACGGCGGATGCCGTCGCGGCGAACGATTGCAGCGGTTGTGATTCTGATCGCAGGCACTGTTGTTGCCGCCGGTCTTATCGGCAGCAGTGTTCATCTGACCGCCGAAGGCGTGGTTTTCGGCATGCTGTCTGCTCTGTTCTACGCGCTGTATATGTTCCTGCTCGGCCATACGGAGCCGGCGATGCATCCGCTGACCCGAAGTTTTGTGATCATGTCCTGCTCGCTTGCCCTGCTGCTGTGCATCCTGTCGCCTGCATATATTGTGAGCGGCACGGCGTTCTCCGGTATCTGGGTGTATGGGAGTATTCTTGGTCTGTTCGGCTGTGCTCTTCCGATGTTTCTGTTTTCGTTCGGAACACCGCGTATCTCAACCGGGGCTGCGACGATTCTCAGTTCATCGGAGCTTCCTGCCTCGATCATCTGTGCGGTGATTATTCTTTCCGAGGCGGTGTCCTGGGTGCAGTGGGTGGGTATTGCCCTGATCTTTTTCGGTATCGCCTATCCGTATCTTGGAACAGGGGATACGTCCGGCGGTACACCTGTGGTGTCGGGAAAGTAGTGTGATGCCACGAAAGTAGTTCACGGTTGTTTTTCCGGAAAAAATCAGCTCAATACCTTCGGCACATCCCCGTCCCGCCGAAATATAATAATCCGCCCGCGTCCAATATACCTGTATCATGAAGCGGATTGCGGTACTTGCTTCGGGGCGCGGCTCAAACTTTCAGGCGATACTTGATGCCCTCGCCCGAGGAGAGATTAACGGGGAGTGTGTTGCTCTCATTACGGACAACAGGGATGCCTATGCGATTGAGCGGGCAAAGACTGCCGGTGTTCCGGCAGTCGTGGTCAACTACCGGGACTATCCGACCAAAGCGGCCTTTGAAGCATACCTGCTTGCGGCAATGCATGCGGCAGGCGCGGATCTGTTTGTCTGTGCCGGATACATGCGCATTATCGGAACAGAAATTATCCGGGCGTTTGCCGGAAAGATGATCAACATCCACCCCGCACTGCTGCCGGCGTTCCCCGGTCTGCACGGTCAGCGGCAGGCCCTGGAGTACGGGGTCAAGATTGCCGGATGCACCGTACATTTCGTGGACGAAGGGCTGGACTCCGGACCGATCATCCTGCAGAAGGCGGTTCCGGTTCTGGACGATGATGATGAGGAAGCGCTTGATGAACGGATTCTTGCCCAGGAACACATTGCATTTCCCGAAGCAGTTGCGCTGTTCTGCGCCGACCGGCTGGTGGTGACCGGTCGTCATGTGAAGATTCTGCCGGAGACACCCTGAGTACATGGCGCAGCACAGAAAGGGTCCGACCGCAAAAGAGATCGCGCTTGAACGAATTGCCATTCTTTTTGATCAGGCGTATCAGAACCGGGCGGACCCGGTCCTTGCCGACCGGTATGTGGCGCTCGCCCGCGAGATTGCGATGCGCAGGCGGCTGCGGATGCCGAGGGAATACCGCAGGTCCTTCTGCCCGGTCTGCCACGCCTACTTTGTTCCGGGAGAAAACCACCGCGTGCGCATTCAGCACGGGAAGGTCATCTCCACCTGTAAAATCTGCGGTGCAGTGACCCGCTTCCCGCTACCCTAACCCCCCTTTTTTTCCCGACACACCATCGGGTCGCGGCATGTTCTCCAGGGAATAGATCGTCCGTAATATAAGCACTGAGTGCAATGCCTGCGCGCTGGTTTGCAGAACGGGAGGGAGAATATGTCTTTTGCTGTCTGCGTCCTGACAAACATTTTTGCCGGAATCTGAAATGGATTGACATCATCCATTTTTCCGTTATCACGATCGTTTACGTAGTGCAAAAGTGATCCGAACGTATTTTGGATCGCGATTGTATTCTTAAAGTATTTCCAAGCGTTATGTTTATAATAAATTACGATAATAATTTTTCAATAGCTGACAGAATATGAAGCGCGAGGTTATTATTTCGGTTTCCATCCTGCTAGTAATATCCGTATTGTTTGCTGGATGTATTCAATTGTTTAGTGGTAATGAAACAAAAGAGAACTTGTATCTCTTTCCGGTATCCGATGCCCCGTCCGAAGTAATGGCGGCGCTGGATCACTTCTCGGAATCCGTTTATGCCCGATGCAATGAGCTTGATGTTGAGCTTACCCGGGCTGCTGCAGATCTGAGTGGTATCCCGCGTACCGACACAACCAGTATTTCAGACGTTCTCATGAAGATGTACAGCAACCACCCCTACGCGGTTGGCATATCGCGTGTCGGACCAAATGGTGAAGAGTATGCATCCCTGCCGATGTACAGTCTGACCGGTATGGAAATGACATCCTCCTTCTGGGAGTTTGATGAAACTTCCTTTGCCAAAAATAATGCAACTATTCTCATGGAGCCGCTGTACTCCACCACCTACTCGCTCGTGTCAACGATGTAGGTCATGACAAAGGAAACACCGACCCAGCCGTCATACGTTCCCTCCGGGGTGTAAACCGGGTGACGGAAATGGAGGATTTCTCCGTACTACTTCTCTTACGGGCACGCCAACAATTATTTCCCGGCGCTCTATGACGCCGAGGGTAACATTCTGTATTACCCGACCCAGGAGATCATCGGTGACAATATCCAGTTCCTGTCCCGCGAAGACAGCGAGGTCCTGTTGCATACTGATGCAATCTTCACCCAGTCGGACGGTATGATGAAATACCTGTTCACCCCGTTCAACCCGGGACCACTGGTGGAATATACAACCGTGTGGAAGACGATTAACGTCTGCGGCCGGGACCTCAAACCCAACATCATCATGTATGAGGTAGAGGACTGGAACCAGAACTTCTCCGAGGATCTGGCGATTGACGATCTGTCGAATCTTGTGTTCCAGATGTACCAGTATGGAAAGGCCAACGGAATTAATGCAACAACCGCGGAGATTCAGAATCAGCGCGGAAGATTCGCGGTTGATCCCAACATTATCCTCTTTGCCTACGACATGAATGCAACAAATCTTGCACATTCACAGACTCCGGACCGTATCGGGAAGAACCAGATGAACGCAGGAGATGCCTACGGTCTCCGCTACATCAGCAGAATGGTTGACCTGTGCGAACAGGGCGGCGGCTTTGTCCACTACTACAAACCGGTCGGCGAGCCGAGCGGAAGTGTATCGGTTCTGATGATCTCCTATGTCCTGCCGGTGAACCGGGAATGGTTTGTGGGCGCTGCCTATCCGATCATGTTCGCCTCACCTGACCCCAAAAAGCGTGACGAACTGAATACGCTGGTCGTGGATGCCCAGCAGTATGTCCGTGACCAGGGAAAGGATGCGGCACTGTCCGCGTTCTCCGCTGCCAACAGTTCATTCCAGCTGAAGGATGTCTCCCTTATGTCAATGGACTATGACGGAAACGTTCTCTCCGCTCCCATACAACTGAATGTGACCGGCAAGAATGCATTCGGCTTTACCAATGCCCATGGAGTTTCCAGTATGCGTGAGCTGGTAATCCTTGCCAAACAGGGAGGCAACTACCTGTTAATGGACACAGCGAGCCAGAACGGTATGAATACAATGTACCTGTTCTATGTAGAGCCGGTGAGTAATGAATGGTGTCTTATCAGCTGGACTGAATTGAATACGTTTGTTGAAGGGAGGTAAAGTACTCATGGCGGCAGAATATGGCTATCGTCTCTGCTTCAGCGGTAGCTCCCGCATGTATTCTTCTCCCCTTCATATTTCGGCATTCGACTCCCCGAACCGCGCAACTCCCCAGTCGCGGGTTATCATTCTTCTGCTGATACTCTGTATCATCATCGGACTGGTGACCCTCGGCTTCGTTGTGATCGACCAGATTGCAGGTACCTCTTCGGAGGGAATTGATGTAGTCGTCCAGCTTGCCGGAAACGATGTTCAGGTCACCCTTCTCCCGGGCGGCAAAGTGAATCAGATTACCGGTCTGCATGTATATGTTGACGGTCGTCCCTTCAACTCATCTGTTGTTCAC
>DALTYF010000066.1 GCA_029986195.1 Methanocorpusculum sp.
TTGCCATGAAGGTCATCATGTCTTCACGGTCTGCACGCTCATCTAAAAGAAGCTCTGCCATAACACCGGATGCGATGTTACCGAGCTTTGCAACTCCTACCTTAACTACCATATTTATTACACCTCTCATTTTCAATGAGAACATCAGATTATCGACGAGAACCAATATAAGGTTTGTGAATTGATAGTGCCGATCCCGAAAATACGGTGAAATATTTGAGATTATAGGAAAACCTCCTCAAATCTGGAGATATCAGAATGAATCCCAATCGGGAATATTCTGATCACAGACTCATAAGAGACACATTTCTTAGATTCTTCCTTTGTCTTGCCAAAAAATCTAGCAAAATCTCTGCAGAATCATGCGCGTAGGGCGTGAGAAAAATTTCCCGGACGTATTTGGCTGACTCATTTCTGTCCCGGAAAAATACACTACTTTAACCAAATATGTTTATAGTTAACGGACTTATATTAATAACCATGAAAGATACTCTCCTTACCGATCGCCAGAAGGAAGTTATCAGATATCGCAAGCAAGGAATGACCCAGCAGCAGATCGCCGATCGTCTCGGGACATCAAAAGCAAACATCTGTACAATCGAAAAATCTGCCAACGAGAATATCCGGCGTGCCAAAGAAACCCTCGAATTTCTCTACACTCTTGATGCTGCGGACCTTTGTGTCCTTGCCGCAGGTACCGATCTCATGGAAGCTCCGCATCTCATCTATCAGGCAGCAGCCCCTCTGAACATAAAAATCCGGTATGACAGCATCTCCTTAATCAATCGCATCAGCTCCTACATGCCTGAAAAAATCAAAGGGCGGCATGTCAGAGAAGACATCCGGGTATACCTCAACACTGACGGCGATCTCTACTTCGGATAACCTCTCTCTTATTTTTTCATCACCCCCTGTTCGGATGTCTGCTGGTGTCAGTCCGAACGGTTCCGACTTCGGATAACCTCTCTCTTATTTTTTCATCACCCCTTTCCCCATTACCTTTATTATCTCACTCTTCCAATACTATTGAAGCCTTTATAGGCTGATATCAGCATAGCTGCTGTGTATCGTGGATATCCAGTTGGTTTGAAAACACGCAGATTCTGCCGCTGTTTTCATTATCGTGTAACCCTTTTGCGGGGATGATCCCGTAAAGGATTAAGACCTCAATAGGTCTGATGAAGCGCGCCGGGCGAACGTCAGCAGGACGAGCCCATTCTTTGTGAAAACCAAAGAGCGCGTGAACTGTCAGGTTCTCTTACGTGAGACTTGGAAGCCGCAACCGTGCGGCGCGCATACAACATGCGTCATTCGGGCATAAACCACAAGAACAGACAAGACGTTGTCGTTCATGCGGATATCCTCATGGATCAATTGCTACCCGTCTTTCCGTCTTCTAAGCATCTGTGTATCTGCACAGAAAGCTGAGACCGACACAAGAATGTACGTCCCATGGTCGAAGGCGATTTGTAACATCGCAGGCTGATGGTGAAAGAACGGTTGTTTATAATTGACAACCACAGCAGACGTCTTTCGTTCCCGCGGGAATGAAATGACACAGTATTAAGGACTGATTAACACATGAGAACTGTGAGACCGCGTGCCGGTTCCCTCGCATACTATCCTCGCAAGAGGGCCAAGAGTATTGTACCAAAGTACCAATCCTGGCCGGAGTATAACGGGCAGCCCACGCTTCAGGGATTTGCAGGCTACAAGGCCGGCATGACCCACGTCATTATGATTGACGATCACAAAAAGAGCCCGACAGAAGGCAAGGAAATTATGGTCCCGGTGACCGTCATCGAGATCCCGGCAATGAAAGTTGCCGCAATCCGCGTCTATGTCAAAGACACCTATGGCAAACACCCGCTTACCGAAGTCTGGTCTGAGGATGTTGCCGCACTTTCCGGCAGAATCACCAAAGCAAAGGCACACAACGCCGCAGCAGCAATCGAAAAAATCAATGCTGCAATGGCAGATGTTGTCGAAGTTATGGTTCTGATGTACACCCAGCCGGATACGATCACCGGTGTCCCGAAAAAGGTTCCTGATTTAATGGAAATCCGTGTTGCCGGCGGCAGCGCACAGGAACGCTTTGACTATGCTCTCTCTCTTCTTGGCACCAGCGTTGAGATGAACACTATTCTCTCCGAAGGTCAGTTTGCTGACATTACCGGAATCACCAAAGGAAAGGGATTCCAGGGAGCTGTCAAAAGATTTGGTATCTGCCTCAGAAAGAGAAAGCACGCAAGAACCAAGAAAGTACGGCACATTGGTACTCTTGGTCCGTGGCACCCTCACCACGTCCGCTGGCAGGTTCCAATGCCCGGTCAGATGGGATTCCAGCAGCGCACGGAGTTCAACAAGAGAATCATTAAACTCGGTGACAACCCTGATGAAATCAACCCGGCAGGTGGATTCCTCCACTACGGTCTTGTCCGCAGCAACTACGTTCTGGTGAAAGGCTCCATTCCGGGCCCGGCAAAACGCCTGATTCGTATTCGTCCCGCAACCCGTATGGGTGAACAGAAGACCATTCAGACTCCTGTTGTTGAGTTTGTGAGTCTCCAGAGCAAGCAGGGGTGACCTGACCGATGAAAGCAAATGTAAAAGCAATTAACGGTTCTGTTCTCCACGAGATCGAGCTTCCGGCAGTCTTCAACGAAGAGTTCCGTCCGGATCTCATCAAGAGAGCTGTCCTTGCCTACCAGAGCGAGCAGTACCAGCCGTACGGTGCAAACCCGTATGCAGGTATGAGAACCTCTGCGGAGGGCTGGGGTTCCAAGCGCGGCGAATCAAAGATCCCGCGTATCAAGAACGGATCCCGCGGTGCAAAAGTTCCGCAGACCAAAGGCGGACACCCGGCACACGCACCAAAAGTCGAGAAGATCCTTGTTGAGAAGATCAATAAGAAAGAGAAGGCAAAGGCAATCCGCTCTGCAATTGCAGCGACAATCAACACCGAACTCGTTATCGCCCGCGGTCACAAGTTCGAAGGCGACGCAGCAATTGTCGTTGAGGATGCATTTGAAGCACTCGCAAAGACCGCAGAGGTCAAGAAGGCATTAATCGCCCTCGGACTTGGCGCAGACCTTGAGCGTGCAAAGAACTCCCGTGCAATCCGTGCAGGCCGCGGAAAGACCCGTGGACGCAAGTACAAGCAGGCAAAGTCCGTCTTAATCGTTACCGCAGCTCCCGGTTTTACCGCCGGTGCAAACCTCGCAGGTGTCGATGTCATGCCGGTCACTTCTCTGAACGCAAATGTTCTGGCACCCGGAACTCACGCAGGCAGACTTACTGTCTGGACTGAGGCCGCTGTCAAGAAACTTGGGGAGGCATAAACGATGGCACTCGCACACCCGCTCGTAACGGAAAAGGCAATGGTTCTCCTGGAAAATGCCAACCAGCTTTCCTTCATCGTAAGAAAGGACGCAACCAAGGCATCCGTCAAGGCCGCTATGGAGAAGAACTTCGGCAAGAAGGTCGCATCCATCAGCACCATGATGACCACCAAGGGATCCAAGAAGGCAATCATTACCTTCGAAGAGAAGAACGCTGCTGAAGAGATTCTCTCTCAGCTGGGAATTGTGTAAGGTGAGTCAACATGGGACACAGAATCAGTACACAGGCACGTGGAAAGGGAGGTTTAACCTACCGCGCCCCGTCGCACCAGTATAAGGCAGAGCTAAAACACTTCGGTTCCGCAACCGAAACTGTCACCGCAACCGTTGTTGACATTGAACACGACCCGGCACGCCACACCCCGATTGCAGTAGTAAAGATCAACGGCAAGAAGGAGTACGCACTCATCACCGAGGGCGTCGGTGTTGGTCATGAAATTGCATGGGGACCTGAGGCAAAGATCGAGAACGGTAACACCCTTCCGCTTGCAGCAATCCCGACCGGTATGGCTGTCTGCAACATTGAGGCACGCCCGGGAGACGGCGGAAAGTTCGTCCGTGCAAGCGGCGTTCAGGCTATTGTCATCGGTAAATCCGAAGGCAAAGTCGGCGTCCGCATGCCGTCCGGCAAACCGAAGTGGTTCCACGAGCACTGTCTTGCAACCATCGGCCTTGTAGCCGGTGGAGGACGCGGAGACAAACCGGTCCTGAAAGCAGGTAAACAGTATCACAAGATGAAGACCTCGGCAACCCGCTGGCCGCGTGTTCGCGGTGTCGCTATGAACGTTATCGACCACCCGTTCGGTGGTGGAGGACACCAGCACCCAGGTAAGCCAAAGACCGTTGCACGCGGAACCCCGGCCGGTAAGAAAGTCGGACATGTCGCAGCACGGAGAACCGGATGCCGGAGGTGAACGTAAATGGCAAAGAAAACTACTAAGAGAATGCCAAAGCGGCGAGAGGAGTATACCTACCACGGCTATAACATCGAGCAGCTCAAAGCCATGTCCATGGAAGAGCTTCTTCCGATTATGCCGTCCGGTGCCCGCCGTAAAATTCTTCGCGGATTTACCCGCGATGAAGAGGATGTTCGCGCGAAGATCGCAGCAGGTGACGGTGTCAGAACCCATATCCGCTCAATGATCATCCTTCCGGAAATGGTCGGTAAGAATGTTGCCATCTACTCCGGTAAAGAATTCGTGAACGTTGAGATTCCGGTTGAGGGCGTGTTCCACTACTTTGGTGAGTTCGCTCTTACCCGCAAGAAGGTCAGCCACGGTAGCGCCGGTATTGGTGCAACCCGGTCGAGTAAGTATGTCCCGTTGAAGTGATTGTCATGGCAAGAACAGAATACAGTAACAAACTTACCGGCGACAACATCGCCCGTGCAAAGGCGAACGAGCTTGGATGCTCTCCGAAGCACGCAGTGGAGATTGCCCACCTCGTCCGTAACATGATGGCAGACGACGCAGTTGCATACCTTGAACAGGTTATTGATCTGAAGAGAGCAGTTCCGTTCCACCGCTATGCAAGAAACGTTGGTCACCAGAAAAGCTTAAACGGCAAGACCTTCGGCACTGCAGCCGGAAGATATCCGGTCAAGGCAGCTGCAGAGTACATCCGGTTAATCCGTTCCGCACAGAAGAATGCCGAGTATGCAGGTCTTGCTCCGGAAAAGATGGTTATCGTCCACGCCGCAGCAAACAAAGGCCGGTGCATGAAGGCAATCTTCCCCCGTGCAATGGGCAGAGCAACGCCGAAGCACAGAGATACCGTGAACATTGAGTTAATCCTCCGTGAGGTGCAGTAAGTATGACTATCGAGAAGAAGTTCGTTGCCGACGGTGTCCGCAAGGTCCGTGTCGAGCAGTACCTCAACAAGGAACTCAAGCGTGCCGGTTACGGCGGTATGGACATTGTCCGTACTCCGGTCGGTACGCAGGTTACGATCTTTGCAGAGAAGCCCGGTATCGTCATCGGTAAAGGTGGCAGACTGGTTCGCCAGATCACGACCGACCTGACCTCCGTGTATGGTATCGACTCTCCGCAGGTTGAAGTTCAGCAGGTTGCAAACCCGAACCTGAACGCCCAGATTATGGCAGAACGCCTTGCAAACGCACTGGAGCGCGGATGGTACTTCCGTAAGGCAGGCTCTTCCGTTATCCGCCGTGTTATGGACTCCGGAGCACTTGGCTGTGAAGTTATCATCGCAGGTAAGCTGACCGGTGCCCGTGCACGTGTGCAGAAGTTTGTTGAAGGCTACATTAAACACTCCGGCGAACCGGCCGAGTCCATCGTTGAGAGTGGTTATGCAACCGCTGTCAAGAAGCTCGGTATCATTGGTGTCCAGGTAAAGATCGTTCCTCCGGGGGCAGTTCTTCCGGATCACTTTGAGATTCGTCCGGATGCAAATCCGGCTCCGGCACAGGTCGTTGAGGCTGATGTGTTTGAGGAGTTCGATGCAGAACTCGCAAGCGAACCGGAACTAGAACCCGAGTTCCATGAGGAGGCCTGAGTATCATGGCAATCTTCAGAGCAAAGGAAGTTGCCCAGTTTTCCGATGCTGAGCTTGTAGAAAACGAGCAGAAACTCAGAAACGAGTTAATTCAGCAGTACGGAAAAGTCAGCGCCGGTGGTGCACCGGAAAACCCCGGAAAGATCCGGGAAG
>DALTYF010000067.1 GCA_029986195.1 Methanocorpusculum sp.
GGGTGGCGTTACTGCGGCGAACAGCGCTCTTGAGGCGATGACTCCGCTGGTTCCGGAGAGTCTTGCGGCGATTGGTATGACGGGCTGGACGTCGATGCCGGAATTCGGGTCTCCGGTGTGGATGACGGTGATTACGACGCTGGTTCTTGGTGTGGGTATCGGTGTTCTTGCGTAGCCGCAGCTTGCGGTGCGGTTTACGACGGCGAGGGACGGAAAGTCGCTGAACCGTGCGGTTCCGATGGGTGCTCTGTTTATTGTGATGATGACGGGGGTTGCGTTTACGGTCGGGCCGCTGACGAATGTGTATTTTATGGAGACGACAGGGCAGCTTGCACTTGCGGCTGCGGGCGGGAATGCGGATTCGGTGATTCCGCTGTATATTAATGCGGCGATGCCGGAGCTGTTTGTGATTATTTTTATGCTGACCCTTTTGTCTGCGGCGATGTCGACGCTGTCGTCACTTCTGCATACGATGGGTACGACGCTCAGCGGTGATATGTTTGCACGGCTGAAGGGAAAGCGATATTCGGTGCGGGCGAATCAGGTAGGTATTGTGGTGATGATGCTCGCGAGTCTTGCGATTGCGGTGGTGATGCCGGAGAGTATTATTGCCCGTGCGACGGCAATGTTTATGGGTCTTGCGGTTGTGGACGCTCCGGCAATGGAAGCGCACGTATTATTGCCCGTGCGACGGCAATGTTTATGGGTCTGTGTACGGCGGCGCTTCTGCCTGCGTTTACACATGGTATTATTTCAAAGGCGCCGTCGCTGCTTGCGGCGAAGTGGAGTATGGTTGCAGGTACGGGAGGCTGGCTGGTGTGGACGGTGTTTGCCCATACGGCGGAGTCGAAGGCCCTCGGGTTCTGTAATGCGCTGTTCGGAGTTGATTCGCTGGTTGCAAGTCCGTGGAATTATCTGGATCCTCTGGTGGTGGGAACGGTTCTGTCGGTGGTTGTGCTGCTGGTTCTGATTCCGCTGGATAAAAACCGTGTGACCCGGGAGCAGCAGAGGAGTTGTGTGTGAGAGGGGATGCTGCGGGTTTGGGTCCCGGCATTTTTAAATGCTGGTACCACTACCCTGAACTCGCCGACAGCCACATCCTCCTCAACCTTCTCAGAGCAGGATACAGCATCTGTAAAATCTGTGAAATGCTTGAATGCACCCGGACAAACGTCGCATCCGCCAAGAAAAACCACGGAAATCTGGCGGTCCTACGTAGAACACGTACCCGAAGGAATGCGAAAAAGAATGGGGAGGTAAAAAAAGACACGGCAGAAATCCCTGCCCGCACCTATTTTTACCTCACCGTCTCGATACGATCGAGCGCCTCCTTCAGCCGCTCCATCGACGCCGCATACGAAATGCGGATCCAGCCCGGAGCACCAAACGCCGTACCCGGCGTTGCCGCAACATGCGCCTTGTCCAGCCACAGATTCGCCGTCGCCGCATCATCACCGCCCACATTGATGAACGCATAGAACGCACCCTCCGCCGGCGCAGTGGAAAGACCCATACCCGCAAGCCGGCCAATCACATACTTCCGGCGCTCCGCAAACTGCCGGCGCATCTCCTCAACGCAACCCTGATCCCCGTTCAGCGCCGCAACACCGCCCCACATCGCAAATGTATTCACACAGCCGACTGAATGCTGCATCACCTTATCCATGGCAGGAATCACCTCAAGCGGCGCCGCAAGATACCCGAGCCGCCATCCCGTCATCGCATACGCCTTGGAAAAACCATTAATCGTAATAGTCCGCTCCAGCATATCACCAACCGTCGCAATCGACACATGCTCCTTCCCATAGACCAGCTTCTCATAGATCTCATCTGACAGACAGAACAGATCATGATCCATACACACATCCGCAATCAGCCGGAGCGACGATCTGCCGAGGATCGAACCCGTCGGATTGGACGGCGTATTCACAATGATCATCTTCGTCTTATCCGTGATCACCTCATAAATCGACTCATCCACCTGAAAGTCCGCATTCAACGAATAGTGAACGGCCTTTCCGCCCGCAATCTGCACGCACGGCTCGTATGAAACCCAGGACGGATCAATGACCACGACCTCATCACCCCGGTTCAGCAGCGCCATCATCGTAATGCGGATAGCATCCTTCGCGCCCGCCGTCACCATAATCTGCTTCTGCGTCGCCGCAATGTGATTCTCACGGTTCAGCTTATCGGCAATCGCCTGCGTCAGCTCCGGAATACCGCGGGACGGCGCATAATGCGTCTCGCCGCGGTTCAGCGCATCAATTGCTGCCTGCGTAATATGGGCAGGTGTTGCAAAATCCGGCTCGCCCACCGCAAGACTGATCACATCAATACCAGACGCGATCATCTCCTTGGAACGGTTACTCATCGCCATCGTAGCCGACGGGGCAACCGCCGCAATCGTATCCGAAACCGATCTCATTCGCTAAGTCTCCGGACCATCTTCACCGCCGACTCAACCGCACGCTTACCGTACTCAATACGGTCCTCAGCCTCAAGTCTCGTCATACCGGGTCCGGAGATACCAAGCGCAACCGGCTTATCGAACTCAAGGGAAAGATCAAGAATCTTCCGTGCCGCATGCTGCACCACAATCTGATCATGATCCGTCGCGCCCTCAATAACACAGCCGATGGTAACAACCGCATCAATATCCTGCTTTTTCAGAAGCTTGCGGATGGCAAGAGGCATATCATAGGCGCCCGGTACATAAATCCGGTCATGAACAGCCGCACCAAGGAACCTGGCGTGCTCCTCCGCCTCCATCTCCATCATATACGTAAGATCGCGGTTAAACTCTGCAACAACGAATCCGAGTCTGACTGGTTTGTCGGTCATGGTAATCTCAGTACAATTCTGTCGCAAAAGTATATAGTGGTTCACAAAAAAGTCTCAACTCAAAAATGAGTTGATAGGGAGATGATGAGATAGTTACTCTCCGGCTGGCAGGGCGGGCGCTCTCGCTTTCTGGTAACACCAGGAAAAGATTGCAACCGACAGGGGCACCAGAATCAGGATACCGACACCGGTCGGCGTATCCTGAATTATCGTCCAGCCGAAGTCGTTCGGGGTGAGGAAGCAGACCAGCAGGATATGGACACACCCCATAATAACGGCGATCAGAGTAGCTGTCAGCGTTGTAATCCTTTCTCGATAGAAATACCAGATAATACCGCTTGCAACACCTGCGAACAGCGTCGCAAGGCAGCAGGGAACCATGGTTGCACCGCCGAGTGTAAACCGGTAAGCAGCATCGATAACCGCAGCACCAACACCGATGACAGGACCGAACCACAAACCGCCATATATCGGACTGCCGTCACGGACATTAAGCAGTGCACCACCGTATTCAATGCTCGCAATCGAACCAAACAGCGACATTATGCCAAAAATAGCAATGCCGACAGAATATTTGATCCAGTCGGTAAAATCCCCCTTCATATCCTCAAGCAGACGGGATTTTCCAAGAATAATGCCAAGCATCGCGGCAAATCCAAGATTCACACCGAACAGCACAATGAGACCTCCTGCAGTCGCATCCATACTATGTATAATAAAGAACTCCCCTCTATTTGAGAATACCGGTGATACCAATGTTGCACCTTTATTCCTGAGCATCTCACGGAACACACGGGAAGAATCTGTAGTACGTTGGGATATGACCCGCGATACTGACTTCCTTAGTCTTTCCATATTTTCCGCGGGTAAAACATCGATTAATTATGATAATGTGTAGTCAATAATCGAATTTGGGGACAACTCCGGTGATCCCGGGTAATATCGTCAATGATCTTCGTGACCGTGCAGGTGATGAAGATCTGGTGCATGCGGATGACTGTGCATCATCGTCTCATGGGTATGCAGATGAGAATGTTCCCCTTCCACCGGCGGATTATGAACATGAGTATGGTGTTCGTCATCATGACGGTGACAATGCTCATGAATCAGCGGTGTGTGGACATGGCGATGCCGGTGACCGCCGGTCGCAGCAAAGTAGGCTCCGGCAATCATAATTCCTGTGGCAGCAGCAAAGGAAACGGTCACCGGTATCTGGAAGATCACAAACGACAGTCCCACCCCAATAAACGGCGCAACTGCATAAAATGCACTTGTCCGGGCGGCACCAAGTGTTCTCTGGGCAAGAACATAGAAATAGATCGAAAGACCGTACGCAAAGAATCCGAGCAGAAGTGCCGCAAGAACACCGCTGAGATCCGCAGTCATCTCCCGTGTAAACAGTGCGAGCAGAAGTGCACCGCCGCCTGCACCAAACCCTTTGATGATTACGATCTCCACCGGATCCTTTAAGGAAAGCATCCGTGTACAGTTGTTCTCAAAACCCCAGGCAACACAAGCAAGCAGGACGAAAATCGATCCCGCAGAGAAGGCAAAGCTGCTCATATCCTCAACGGTGAGAATGGTACTTGCACAGACAATCAGAAGAATCGCAAACCAGAGCCTGCGATCGATCGCCTCCCGAAAGAGAAGAAGGGCAATCACCGAAGTGGTAACGATCTCAAAGTTGTTTAAGAGAGAAGCATTCGCCGCAGTGGTCAGGGTAAGACCAAACATCAGCAGAACAGGCGCGGCAATATCCAGCACAATCATGCCGATGACGTACGGAAGATCCTTTCTGCCGAGCGGTGCCTCGCGAACCTCCTGCCTGCGGGCAGCCTGAACCAGACTGACCACACCCATCCCGATACCTGCCCCAAGGTACAGCAGAGCTGCAAGCAGTGCCGGAGGCACACTGTCCAGCAGCACTTTCGAAACCGGCGAACTGATACCGTAGAGAACAGCGGCAAGTACAGCAAAACCGATTGCAAGAAACCGTGAGGCAGCGGACATATTCTGTCAGTAATATTGGCAATAATTGCATATAACTCTCTGTTAGGAGGGATTTTTTGATTGTTATGCGAAATTATTACCAATAATCCCCGGATATGCGGCATGTATTACGGACCGCGGATTTGTATGAAAAGGGTATGCAGTTTCCTCACCGCATGCTGAAATCAAACACATAGAGGAGACCTGAATCGCTCTGCAGAACTCGTTCCAGACGGTACGAAACGATCACCTCTCCCGCCCCGGACACCACCCAGGGAACAAAGGAGGAGTCGGAAACTACCACGTGAACGGCGGAGTTCCCGTTTCCGGATCCGAGAAGGGTAAGACCGGACGGATCTGCAGTGAGAACTCCCGCCCGCAGTTCAAGAACAATGTTTTCTGCATACCGGTTGGCGGACTGATAGGTAAAGACCACCGGATAGTAGGCGGTATTGTCTACCTGAAATGCGGGATTCCCGCGTTCCATGCTGAACCGGCCGGGCGACGGACGGAAAAAGGTAAAGATAGAAGAGGGACTCTTCCCTGATGCAGAGGTAAAGATTTTCCGCCCGTAGGCTCCGGTGTTCCCCGCTGCAAGAAAACTGTCCAGATCATATTTGAATGCAGCAAACTGCCGGAGAACATCTTCATTCTGGGCACGTTCCAGATCCTCTGCGATCTGCGGCGCAGCATGAACCGACCAGACACCAAGAGCAAGGATGATCATCACAAGAATCAGGGAAAACCCGATAACCTCGGAAACCGCATCATCACCGCACATCAGGCAGCCTCAATCCGGTAGAGCACCTCCCGGACGGTCAGGTTGACTGGTCCGGCAGTATCAAACGCCTGCCCAAACGATTTCCCAAGAAGGGAATCACCCGAAACGGAAATGCTTGCGTTGACGAACCGGCGTTCACGAAGGGTTTCCACACAAAACCTGAGCAGGATCGGATCCGTTTTGGAAATTTCCATCGCAGGGGATGCAAGAGCAGGG
>DALTYF010000068.1 GCA_029986195.1 Methanocorpusculum sp.
CATGCCGATGGCAAGGGCTTTTTTGTTGTTTACTTCGGTGCCTTTGGGGACGCTGCCAAGGACTGCGTGCTCAAGTGCTTCATAGCTGATGATGCCGGTTGCTTCAAGAAGCCCGCCGAGCATAATGACGTTGGCAAAGACCGGTTTTCCAAGCCGGGCCTTTGCTTCGGCAGTTGCGGCAACTTCGTACCAGGTGCAGTCCGGGCGGCTGGTGACATAGCCCGGGTCAATCAGCATGACCGCATCAGCTGATGCGTTCGCACCGTATTTTTTGTATGCCTCCTCGGACATGATCGCATAGATGTGCGGATCGGTGACCTTCGGATAGTGGATGGGTTCATCGGAGATGATGACGGCGGATGCACTTGCACCGCCGCGTGCCTCCGGGCCGTAGCTCTGGGTCTGGACGACGTGTTTTCCGCCGTAGAGTGCTGCGGCGCGGCCGAGGATGACGGCGGCGGTAATGATGCCCTGACCGCCGAGTCCGGAGAAGCGGATCTCCTGTCTCATGGTCTGCCTCCGAGAACCGGGTTGCTGCGCCGGACAAGTTCACCGACGATGAACTTCCCCGGGGCGAGCGGGATGCCTGCTGCTCTGTCGCGTTCGGCTTTTCCTTTGAGGATGGCGTTTGTACGGAACATGTCGATCATCTGGGAGACCTGCTTCATTTTGTTTTTGCTGCCGAACGAGGTCGGGCACTGTGCCATGACTTCAATGAAGGAGAAGCCCGGTGTTTCAATTCCCGCACGGATTGCTGCGGTGAGTTCCTTGACATGGAAGGAGGTCCAGCGTGCGACATAGTTCGCTCCGGCGGCTTCTGCCACGGCACAGAGATTGAACGGCATTTCATGCATGCCATAAGGGGTTGTGGTGGTTATTGCGCCGTAGGGGGTGCAGGGGCTTCCCTGTCCGCCGGTCATGCCGTAGATGTTGTTGTTCATGCAGATGACGGTGAGGTCGATGTTCCTGCGGCATGCGTGAATGAAGTGGTTGCCGCCGATTGCGGAAAGGTCGCCGTCGCCGGTAAAGACGATGACGTCGTTCTCCGGTTTTACGAGTTTGACACCTGTTGCAAACGGCAGTGCCCGGCCGTGCGTGGTGTGCAGGGAGTCGCTTGCGGTGTAGCCGGCGGCACGCGATGAACAGCCGATGCCGGAGACGAAGGTTGTTTTGTCCTGATCCAGACCAAGTTCGTGTACGGCCCGGAGCGTGCAGTTAAGGATGATACCGTTTCCGCAGCCGGCACAGTAGATGTGGGGCAGGCGGTCCTGGCGGTACCAGTCTTCGAGGGTCACAGCAGTACCTCCGTGAATGTGCCGGTCGCAGTCGCTGCAACGTCTGCGGCGTGTTTGAGTTCGTCAACGGTGTGCAGTGCACCGCCGAGTTTGGGGGCGGTGACAACCGGAACGTTGGTGTGCATGCGGACCTCGCGGGCTATCTGGCCGAGGTTCATTTCGGGAACGACGAAGGCTTTCGCCGCGCGGAATCCGGCAAGTTTTGCGTCCGGGAACGGCCAGACAATTCTGAGGTTTAAGTGGCCGTACATTCCAGGATAGTCGGCAAGAAGCTGCTGGACGGCTCTGGTCGGGGCTCCGTAACTGATGAAGACGATTTCTGCGTCAGGGTTTACGATGTCAACGTCTGCGATCTCGTTTCGGAAGTTTTCGATTTTTCCGACCTGTCGTCTGACAAGGTTTTCGTGCAGGGCTGCGGAGTCGGTCGCCGGATATCCCCGCTCGTCATGGGTGAGTCCGGTGATGTGGACGCCGTGTCCGTTGCCGAAGGTGCCGAAGCCCGGCACGCCGCGGGCGTCCGGCTGGCAGGGGAGTTCTCCTGCGGCAAGTTCGCGGCGCGGAGTGATCTCGACGTTGTCCCGCAGAACAACCTTTTCGCGCATGTGGCCGATGGTTTCGTCTGCCATGAGGAATACGGGAGTGCGGAACCGGTCGGCGAGGTTGAATGCCTTGACGGTCAGGTCAAACATCTCCTGCACGGAAGAGGGGGAGAGGGCAATGATGCTGTAGTCTCCGTGCGAGCCGAACCGTACCTGCATCATGTCGCCCTGGGCTGCCATGGTGGGCTGGCCGGTGGAGGGGCCGCCCCGCTGGACGTTGATAACTACGCAGGGGGTTTCGGTCATGGCGGCGTAACCGATGTTTTCCATCATGAGGGAAAATCCCGGGCCTGAGGTTGCGGTCATGGTGCGTGCGCCTGCCCATGCACCGCCGATGATTGCGGCCATGCTGGCAAGTTCGTCCTCCATCTGGATGAAGATTCCGCCGACTTTGGGAAGACGAGCTGCCATGCGTTCGGCAACTTCGGTGGAGGGGGTGATCGGGTATCCGGCAAAGAACCGGCATCCTGCGGCAATTGCACCCTCGGCACAGGCAGTGTTTCCGTTGAGGAACTCGGTTTTATCGGTCAATATTCAATCACCACTTTGTGTGCTTCGTAGGGTTTTTCCTCTGTCCACGAGATGGCCTGGTCCGGACAGGTCATCTGGCACATGCCGCAGAGCTGGCGGCCGTACATGATCTGCAGGCGGCAGTTGGTACAGCGCTCGGGATGGTCAAGGACAGGTATTACATAGCCGCGGGGACACGGCCGTTTCCCTTCCTGAAATATCCGGTAGGGGCAGACCTGGGTTCAAAGGTTGCAGCCTTTGCAGCGGCGTTCATCGATGACGAGCTTCATTAGATACTGCTTATTATTATGCGTTTGGAGAAGGGTAAAAGTTCTCGTATGGGGACCTGTAGAATTGCTGTCTGCGAGTGTGTGACACGGTTGGCCGCGCGGTTTTTCCCGGGCGTGGTGATGATATGAAAAAAAAACGGTTCGGAACAAAAAAAGAGGTTCAGAGCTGTGCTCTGATGAGAGCATCGGCTTTTGCGATTGCATCGGCAATTTTTCCAGCGTCGCTTCCCGCACCCTGTGCGAGATTTTCTTTTCCGCCGCCTTTTCGGCCGAGTTCGGCACAGACTGCCGAGACGAGCTGTCCTGCATGGACTTTGCCGGTGACGCCGGACGCTGCAACAACGCCGATGCCGTCGGCGGTTGTGATCAGAACCGCAACACCGCCCCGTGCTGCAACTGCTCCGGCAACCGTGACCAGTTCTTTGCGTGAGACGTCCACCTGTTTGATGACGACCTCAACGCCGTTCACCATCACACCTTCCAGACGGGAGAGTTCCAGTTCCGCAATCTTTGCCCGCAGGCGTTCGATCTCTTTGCGCTGGTCTTTCCATTCGGTGAAGAACCGCTCGACGGATGCGGGCAGGTTTTCGGTCTGCACGGACAGGGTGTCAGCGGAGGTGTTCAGGAGCGTCTGAATGTGCTGCATTGCGTCAAGCGCGGCAAATCCTGCGGCGAACTCGACACGTTCCACACCGTCCTGAATGTGTTCAAGACGCAGGAGTTTGATGGGACCGATCTCGCCGGTGCTCTGACAGTGCGTTCCGGCGCAGGCCTGTACCTCGGCACCCATCTGTACGATGCGCAGCTCTTTTCCCGGGGGCACACCGCCCTGATAGAGGGCGAACCCGAACTTCTGTTCGGCTTTTGTGCGGCTTTCCATCTTGATCATGACCGGCAGGTTTTCCATCACCAGGCGGTTTGCCACGATTTCAATCTGTTTGAGCTGTTCGGGCGTGATATGGGTGTAGTGCCGGATGTCAAGCCGGGCGGTGTCCGTGGAGAGCTGGGATCCTGCCTGGTGGATATGGGGGCCGAGCACCTCTTTTGCTGCACGGAGAATGACGTGGGTTCCGGAGTGGTGGCGCATGAGTGCCCAGCGGCGCTCCTCGTCAACGACACCTTTTACCCGGTCGCCGCGTTTGAGTCCGGGACCGCGGACCTTGTGGAGGATCACGTCGCCGGATTTTACCACTTCATCCACGCGGATCATGGTGTCGATTGTGACAAATGTTCCGGTGTCGGACGGCTGGCCTCCGCCTTCGGGGTAGAAGAGAGTGTGGTCGAGAATGACGTAGTCGTCAAAGACGTCCACAATGGTTGCTTCAAACTCCATGTCGGTCGGCCGTTCGTAATAGTTTCTGCGGGTTGCAGGCAGACCTGCAATACGGTCTGCGTATTTGGATAGCGGGGATTCGGGTTTAACGCCTTCGTTCTCCGAGTGCATGTCGGCTATCTGGGAGTCGAAGTCGTCCGGAATTTCGAACTGTGCACCGGTCTCGGTCAGAATCCGGCCCATCAGATCCACCGGGATGCCGTGGGAGTCGTAGAGTGTGATCAGTTCTTCGAGCGGGACCGGCTGGTTCTTCTTGACATAGGTCTGACCGACACGCTGCACGGTACGGGTTCCGCGCTCAATGGTTGCGTCGTACTTTTCGACCTCGCGGCTGATGATCTCGCGGACGATTGCGGGTTCCTGTTCAAACTGGGAGAGTCCAATCTTTTCCATCTGGGCCACTACAAGATCGCCGAGGTCTTCGTCAACGCCTGCTTCCTGCATCATTCTGATGCTGCGGCGCAGAACGAGGCGTGCAAGGTATCCTTCGCGGACGTTGGAGGGGACGATTAAGTCGCCGAGCATGTAGGCAAGGCAGCGGGTGTGGTCGCAGAGTGCGTAGATGTTTTCCATCGGAACAATTATTTCTTCCAGTTTTGCGAGGGAGACACCGGTTGCGTCAGCTACTTTCTGCCGGAGATCGTGCAGTTTTTCGCCGCGAATGTCCATGAGTCCGGCGAACTTTGCGTTCATTCCGAGGATGTGCGCAAACTCCGGATTGTCGAGGCGGTCTTCCATGCCTGCGGCGTTTAAGAGCCGCGGGATCATTTCGGGGAAGACTGCGTCATATGCGGTCGGTGTTCCCTGTGATGCCCAGGCAAACCGTTCAAGGCCGTAGCCGGTATCCACGATCCGGAGCGGCATTTCATAGTAGTCCTTGCCGTCGATCATGACCTGCGGTTTGCCGGAGTTCTTCCGCGAGAGGTTCATGAAGACGAGTGTTGCAACCTCAAGTCCGCCCATCAGAACTTCGACGCTTGCACCGGCGTTTCCACCGCCGAACCACGGTTTTTCCTTGAACGTGAGGTTGGCAAGGTCGCCGCCGATGGATTCTACAAAGCCGCTGCACAGCTCGACACAGTGGTCCTTCCAGTACACCGGACGTTCGTCGGTGTTGAAGGCATGATGCGCCATCATCTCAAAGCAGGTGAAGTGACGGCCCGACCGGCCGACATTGTCGAGGTCGTTGAGCCGGATGCACGGCTGGGAGATGGTGAGGGGATTTGCCGGAGGTGGACAGATACCGCTTGTGACGTACGGCTGGAAGTCGGCAATGGATGCGATGGTCAGGTAAATGTCGTCGCGCCACCGTGCGGCTACCGGGTACCGGCTGATGCGGGTGTGGCCGTTTCTCTCGAAGTAGGAGAGATAGGCTTCGCGCATCTCTTCGACACTGTGTCGGGCAAACATGGGGTTGCCGATGAACTGGTATGGTTCACAGGGAGCGTCACCACAGACTTCACGTTCCGGGTCCCGGGTCCAGAACGGCATTCCGCATTTTTTACAGATTTTGCGGACAAATCCTTCCCGCTTGAAATATTCAAGCTGATATTCATTCTCAAGCATGAAGAACCACTAACTGAGGTTGATAACCACTATACGTTAGAGTGGAGGTAAGATAATAATTCCTTTCGGGTGGGCTTTAGATTTTTCTTCCCGGGTAGTCCAGGATTCGCACGGCAGAGTCATGCCTGCCTCTTCACGGGAAACTCACGTAGGGTTCAGTCATGGACTTGTGATGCCACGAAAAGATTTAGTAGTTCTTTGCGCCCTTCGCGCCAACCATC
>DALTYF010000069.1 GCA_029986195.1 Methanocorpusculum sp.
CCGGCTCAAGTATCCAAGGACGGGGAACATACAGCAGTAGTTTCAAAAAATGGGTACAGATGTCAATAGCAAAAATATTGAATGCCAGATATGTCCCGGCACGTTTATCATAACACCAATAGATAACAGCCATCATCAGAACAGGAAAAAGACCAGTTAAAAACGGATGGGAGATGAGATGGAAAAAACTGTCAATTATTTCAGGGGCAGGCAGGCGATAGTCCTGCAGGTACAAAAGAATGTCAATACCGGTATACATGGAATATTACGACTCAGTAGGTATTCTAATATTATTTCCCATAATAATTGTACATAGATAATTATGGTGGTACTATGGTGGGACTATAGTGATATCATCAAACAAAGGAGTGAGGGGGAAAAGTTTCTGAGACAGATGGATCACTGGTAGTACTTCACCAATGATTCAAAGAGTTGTATCATGAACCTATCGGGCACGTATTTGTACAGCCTCTCTCCCACCCGTTTGGAGTCCCCCATCTTGCCCGAGCCAACTCGTCACCAGCGGGGAACAATCTCAGGAATAACACACATACAGAAAATCACTTTGGTACAACTGTTCTTGGAGTTATCTCCAGAAAATTCCAAAATATTTCCTAACACCAAGAAATTTCACCGGTACGTGAGATACTCCAGAAACCGCTTGATCCCAAGGGATGCGGTTTTGGTGTCCCGCAGAACAACACCGAAAAAGAAGAGTGTCATCACCCTTCATCGGTAATATTCCACGAGCGACTCAAAGAGCTGCATCATGAACCGGTCAGGCACGTTTTTGTACAACCCCTCGCCCACCCGTTCGGCGTGTCCCATCTTACCGAGCACTCTGCCGTCCGGCGAAGTGATCGCCTCGACTGCCATCACCGAGTTGTTCGGGTTGAAGTGAATGTCGGAGGTCGGATTGCCCGCGAGATCGACATACTGGGTTGCCACCTGACCGTTCGCGATCAGATTCCTGAGTGTTTCTTCATCGGCAAGGAACCTGCCTTCACCGTGGGAGATCGGGACGGCAAACACATCATCCACGTTCACGCATGCAAACCACGGTGACTTCACCGACGCAACACGCGTGCGTACAATCCGCGACTGGTGGCGGCCGATGGTGTTGAAGGTAAGCGTCGGGGAGTGTTCGTCCACATCCACGATCTCGCCGTACGGCACCAGACCCAGCTTAATCAGCGCCTGGAACCCGTTGCAGATACCGCACATCAGACCGTCGCGGTTCTTCAGAAGGTCATGCACCGCGTCTTTGATCTTCGCATTACGGAAGAACGCGGTGATGAACTTGCCCGAACCGTCCGGCTCATCGCCGCCGGAGAATCCGCCGGGAATGAAGATGGCATGTGACCGGCGGATGGCTTCTGCCACGCGGTCCACAGACTCTGCGGTGTCGGCTGCGGTCATGTTGTTGATGATGACGATGTCAGGAACTGCACCGGCGCGGGCAACCGCTTTGGCACTGTCGTACTCGCAGTTCGTACCGGGGAATACCGGAATGAGAACACGGGGGTGGGCAATCCGGATACGGGGCTTTGCTGTGTTCCGCTCGGTATACGAGATCTTCCCAATCGCTCCTTCACCCTGGGAAATGTTACAGGCAAACACCGGCTCAAGTTTTGCTTCATAGATCGTCTGAAGTTCGTCAAGCGAAACGGACACGGAGCCGGAGCGGAGCTCCGGCATCGCAGTTGTTCTGCCGAGCAGAACCCCGGCATCCGTCTCGTCGGCAAGTTCGAGGATGAACGATCCGTACCGGTAACCGAAGAGATCGTTCATCGAAACACCCGCATCATAGGTAAAGCCGATTTCGTTGCCGAGTGCCATCTTCAGAATACCTTCCGCAACACCTCCGTAGGCCGGTGTCCAGCAGGAGAGCACCCGTCCCTCCCGCATCAGGTTCGTCACCTGCGAAAAAACCGCAAGCAGGGAGGCGGTCGTCGGCAGTTCCCCCTCATACACGGGAGAGAGGAGAACTACACGGTGGTTTGGGCCTTTGAACTCGTTTGAGATGATGTGGCGAATCTTCTCGGTGGTCACCGCAAACGAGATCAGTGTCGGCGGCACGTTGAGCTGTTCAAACGATCCGCTCATCGAATCCTTTCCACCGATAGCACCGATGCCCAGTCCCATCTGGGCTTTAAGTGCACCAAGGAGCGCTGCTGCGGGTTTCCCCCAGCGCTTTTGGTCGCTGCCGAGTTTTTCAAAGTACTCCTGGAAGGAGAGATATACATCCGAGAACGCCGCACCGGTTGCAACAAGTTTGGCAACACTCTCGACCACCGCAAGATACGCGCCGTGATAGGGACTTTTCTCCAGAATCTGCGGGTTGCATCCCCATGCCATCAGGGAACAGTCATCGGTATCGCCCTTCTCCACCGAAATTTTGGTGACCATCGCCTGTACCGGCGTCTGCTGGTATTTTCCGCCGAACGGCATCAGCACCGCGCCCGCACCAATTGTCGAGTCGAATCGTTCCGAAAGGCCGCGTTTGGAACAGACATTCAGATCGCCCGCGAGGCGCCGGTAGTTCTCCGCGAAGTCGCCGGCGACTTCACGGGCGAACGGCTGCGGCACCGCCATCTCCACCCCGGTGTGTTTCTCCACTCCGTTGGACGCAAGGAACTCGCGGGAGATGTCAACGATTTTGTCACCGTTCCAGGTCATCACCAGACGCGGCTCGGCGGTCACCTCGGCGACGATGGTCGCCTCAAGATTTTCCGCACGGGCAAGCGCGATGAACCGCTTCGCATCGGCGGCAGTGACCACGACCGCCATACGTTCCTGCGACTCGCTGATCGCAAGCTCGGTTCCGTCCAGGCCGTCGTATTTTTTGGGCACGGCGTTGAGGTTGATCAAAACCCCGTCGGCAAGTTCTCCGATGGCAACCGAAACACCGCCCGCACCAAAGTCATTGCAGCGCTTGATCAAAACTGCGGCATCAGGGTTGCGGAACAGCCGCTGGATTTTCCGCTCCTCGGGAGCGTTTCCTTTCTGCACCTCGGCACCGCAGGACTCAAGGGACGCGGCGGTGTGGGACTTGGAAGAACCCGTTGCCCCGCCGCAGCCGTCACGGCCGGTTCTGCCGCCAAGAAGAATCACGACATCCCCTGCGGCAGGAACTTCGCGGCGCACATTCTTCGCGGGTGCCGCACCGATGACAGCTCCGACCTCCATCCGTTTTGCGACGTAGCCGGGATGGTAGAGTTCATCCACCATACCGGTTGCAAGCCCTATCTGATTGCCGTAGGAACTGTAACCTGCGGCGGCGGTCGTGACAATCTTTTTCTGCGGGAGTTTTCCGGGCAGTGTTTCACTGACCGGCGCGAGCGGGTTGCCGGCACCGGTCAGCCGCATTGCGGCATACACATACGCCCTGCCGGAGAGCGGATCACGGATTGCCCCGCCGATACAGGTTGCCGCACCGCCGAACGGCTCAATCTCGGTCGGGTGATTGTGGGTTTCGTTCTTGAACAGCAGCAGCCAGTCCTCATCCATTCCGTCAACAGAGACCGCTATCTTTACCGTACAGGCGTTGACCTCCTCGGACTCATCGAGTTTGCCAAGCTTCCCCTGACTCCGCAAATATCTGGCGGCAATCGTTCCGATGTCCATCAGGTTGACGGGTTTGGTTCTGCCGACTGCTTTTCGGATTTCAAGATATTCGTCGAAGGTTTTCTGCAGCAGGGGACTTTCGGTTTTCACGCTGTCGATGGTGGTAAGGAACGTCGTGTGGCGGCAGTGATCCGACCAGTAGGTGTCGATCATCCGAATCTCGGTGATGGTCGGGTCGCGCCCTTCGCGGATGAAGTACTCCTGACAGAAGGCAAGGTCTGCTGCGTCCATGGCAAGACCGTATGCTGCGGCAAACTCTGCAAGACCCGCAGCATCAAGTCCGCGGAATCCGTCCAGCACCGCAACTTTTGCAGGAACAGCACAGTTCATCACCAGGGTTTCGGGCATCGCAAGCTCGGCCTCGCGGCTTTCGATTGGGTTGATGACATATTTTTTGACGGCGTCAAGCACCGCATCGGAGACGCTGCCGCCGAGAATATATATCCGGGCAGTGCGGACAAGGGGACGTTCCTTTTGTGAGATGAGCTGAATACACTGGGCGGCACTGTCGGCGCGCTGGTCAAACTGTCCGGGAAGATATTCAACGGCAAACATCCGTTCGTCTTCGGCAAGGGTCGGAGTATCCGCGATGATATCAAGCTGCGGCTCGGAGAAGACGGTGCGTTTTGCGTACGCAAAGAGCGCTGCGTCGATGTTGTCCACATCGTAGCGGTTGATGATTCGAAGTGAAGTGAGCCCCTGCACCCCCGGCAGAGTGGAAAGCTCACGGAGGAGCGCGTGTGATTCATTTGCAAGAGCGGGTTTCTTCTCAACAAATACTCTGAAAACCATTGTAAAATCCTTACCTGTCAGCCCGGTTAGCTGTATAGTATATGGGGGGAATGGGTTTTTTAGTTTGCTGTACCGGGAAGGTCACCTGATGAGAAAAAAGTCCGGCAAAAAATTATTTTTCCCGGTCCGGTACAGCATCGCTGCACCTGTTTTCGTGCGGGCAGCAGGACACACGGATGGCTTTTCCGTTCACGAGTGCATCGGCGATCTTTCTCCGCGCCTCGTGCAGGTCCCTCCACGCCGTTTTACGGGAGACGCCGAGAACTCCTGCTGCCTCCTCCTGCGAGAGGTCATCCAGATCCACAAGTTTCAGGACCGCGATCTCCTCCGGAAACACGACGACCGACTCCGCGGTTTCCTGCCGGTGGGGACAGATCGGCGCATAGCAGCCGGAGGCTCCGTTGAGATCGATGCACCGCCTCACTCGCGGCCGGCCGCATCTGCCTTTCGGACATTCGTTTGGATTCTCCGGCATGACTATATCTCCTGTATCTTTATCTCTGCCGCTTAAAAGTGCTTTTCTCTGTTGGCAGAGATAGATTCCAAATTACTCATATGCGCCAAAGTATATAATACTCCCTGAGAAAATACTATGATAGTATTCTCCGGCAGACGCAATCGGTCTGCCGGGTATTCGAGGTATAGTGCAAATGACGACGCCATTTATCACCATTGAAAATCTCTGTATTGATTTTCCCTCTGATGCAGACAATCCGGCAGGTGAACAGGTCAGGATTCTCAACGATATCAATCTGGAAATAGCCGAAGGGGAGATTGTCGGTGTGATCGGCAGATCCGGCTGTGGAAAAACGGTTTTTATTCATCTGCTCCGTGGAATTGATAATCCCCCCACCGCAGGAAGGATCATTTATCATATTTCGCGCTGTCCTGCCTGCGGCAGAGTTGAGTTCCGCAGCAGCGCGGGTCGGAAGTGTCCCGTGTGCGGTGCGGTTCTGGAGGCACAGGACGTGGATTTCTGGGCCCCGGAAAACGCTGTCCTGAAGACAAAGATCATGGCAAGAACGTCGCTGATGTTTCAGCGGACGTTTGCTCTCTACGGCGATGACCGCGTGATTGAAAATGTTCTGCGGGCGCTGGATGATATTGACTATCCAACGGAGAAGGCAATCAACCGTGCAGCAGATCTGATCGATGAGGTGCGGCTGACGCACCGCATGATGCATGTGGCACGCGATCTCTCCGGCGGCGAAAAGCAGCGTGTTGTCCTTGCCCGTCAGCTGGCACGCGACCCGCTGTTTCTCTGTGCGGACGAACCGACCGGAACGCTTGATCCCAAGACCGCGACAATTG
>DALTYF010000070.1 GCA_029986195.1 Methanocorpusculum sp.
GGTTTTCTTGTTTATTCCGTGATGTTGAAAATTTCTGCGTGTTCTGTGTTTTCCGCGGGATGCTCAGGAATAAAGATGCAACGCCTCACTTTCCCGAACTTATTTATTGTCCGGGCACCAATTGATACAGACTGTTAATGTCATGTGTTGCAGAGCGTATCTCATGCAACCAAATCGTGCCGAAAGGCACGGGCTTACAGTGAGGAAAAGTCTATGACTACAGTATTTGACATCCCTGCCAATGCACTCATCGCAAAGGTTGCTGAGGAACTCAAGAACGAGTCCGAGATCAAGGCACCCGAGTGGTCTGAGTACGTAAAGACGGGAGTACACAAGCAGATGCCGCCGGAAAATCCAGACTGGTGGTACATCCGTTCCGCAGCAGTGCTGCGTCGTATCTATGTTGACGGCCCGATCGGAGTCGAGCGTATGCGCTCGGTCTACGGCGGTATGCAGGACCGCGGTTCCAAGCCGTCCCACTTCAGAAAGGGAAGCGGCAGCATCGCAAGAAAAGTCATGCAGCAGCTTGAAGCAGTCGGTTACATCGAAAAAGTTACCGGCGGCCGCAACGTGTCCGCAAAAGGCCGCAAGTTCCTTGACAACATCGCCCACTCCTTAAAGGAAGAAGCAGTCAAGGAAGCTCCGGGCATTGCAAAGTACTAACGAATATCTGACAAAACAGAATGGTGACCAGAAATGGGAGACGATGAACTCGCAGAAATCCGCCGGCAACGCATGATGCAGCTCCAGCAGCAGATGGCCGAACAGGAACAGGCTCAGCGCCAGCAGCAGATGCAGGCACAGATTCAGTCTGTTCTCATGCAGGCAATGGAACCTGAAGCCCGCGAGCGGCTGAACACTATCAAGCTGACCAAGCCTGAGTTTGCCGCCGCAGTCGAGCAACAGATTGTCGCTCTCGCCCAGTCGGGACGCCTGCGTCAGAAAATTACTGATGACCAGCTCAAGCAGCAGCTCTCGCAGATTGTTCCGCAGAAAAAGGAATTCAATATCCGCAGGGTTGGATGAAAGCGGGTGTGCTCTACAGCGGCGGCAAGGACAGTACGCTTGCCGCAGTTCTGCTTGCGCGGGACTATGAGGTGGAGCTGATAACATTCGTGTTTGATTCCTGCCACGCAGTTCCTTCCATTGAGGCGGCGGCAAAGGCAACTGGTTTCCCCTGGAAGAAATACGCCTTTGCGCCAGGTTTCCTTGACGAGGTTGTCAACAGAATTGTTGACGACGGGCATCCTGCAGATGCCATCAATGAAATCCACCGACGGTCTCTCTGTGCACTTGCGCAGGAATATGAGGTGGTCGCCGACGGAACCCGTCGTGATGACCGGGTCCCGATGCGGACAAGTTCTGAAGTACAGAGCCTTGAGATGAAGTACGGGGTCAGCTATGTGCGGCCTCTGCTTGGCATCGGAAAAAAAGAGATTATCCGGTTATGTGAACGGTCCTTTGAGATCGCCTACGGCGAAACAGGAACGATTCCAAACGGTGATTTCGAAAGTGAGATCAGGGCCGAAATGGTTCGGCGGGGGATTGACTATGTGCCGCTCTTCCCGAAAAACCATGAACAGTCTTTGATCATTCGAAAAAAGAATGGTGATTAACCATGAGCAAACTTACTAAAGCTCGTAAGATTCGTCTTGCAAAGGCAACCCAGCAGAACCGCCGTGTTCCTGCCTGGGTCATGATCAAAACCAAGCGTACCGTTGTGTCGCACCCGTGCAGACGCAACTGGAGACGCAGCACTCTGAAGGTGTAAGAAAAATGGTAGAAGCACAAAAGGAACAGGTATATGTTATTCCGCTCCGTGATGTCAAGCGCGTTCCATGCTACAAGCGTGCAAACGCTGCAATCAAAGACATCCGCAGCTACCTTGAGCATCACATGAAAAGTGATGACGTTAAGCTTGACAAGAGCATTAACGAAGCAGTCTGGGCACGCGGATCCCAGAAACCGCCAAGACGCATTCGTGTTCGTGCAATGAAGTTCGAAGACGGACAGGTCCAGGCAGAACTTGCTGAGGAATAAATGGACCATACCCTGTCACTGAATGGAGACCCGAACATCGGCGTCTTTGCCCGTGTCTTTGAAGACATTGCCTTTGTTCCGATCGACTCCCCGGAGGAGTTCAGAACAAAGATAGCGGAAGCCCTTGATGTAGAGGTTATTCCTACCTTTATCCAAGGGTCATCCGTGATTGGCCTTCTTCTTACCGGTAATTCCCGCGGATTTGTTGTTTCCGGTCTCATTCACGATTCTGAACTTGAACTTCTGCAGGAGTACGGCGATGTCCTGCTCCTCGGAGAAGAGATGAATGCGGCAGGGAACGTTATTCTTACCAATGATTCATTCGCGGTTGTGCATCCTGACATGTCGTCAGAGATGCGCAGAATGGTGGCTGAGTTCCTGAAGGTCGAGACGATTCCAATGTCCTTTGGCGGTGTCGGAACGGTCGGCATGGCAGGTGCCTGTACAAACGCAGGTGTTCTGCTGCCGGCCCGCAGCAGTCACGAAGAACTGGATCATCTCGAAAACAGTCTTCCGACAGCGGACGTTTCCGTCGGTACCGGATCCGTGAACATGGGTTCGGGCCTGATTGGAACCGGTCTGCTCGTGAACAGCAAGGGTTATCTGGCAGGAAACGCTACCACGGGTTTTGAACTCGGTAGAATTGAAGATGTATTTGGATTTCTGTGAGGTGAAAAAATATGCCGAAATTCGAGGTAAAGGGCACGTTCAAAAACGATGGACAGATGAAGCCCTATACAAAGACAGTCGATGCACCAAGCGAGCGTCTTGCAGGAGAGTTTACTCTTGCAACGATTGGCAGCAAGCACCGGCTTGAGCGCAAATATATTACTGTTGATTCTGTAAAGGCTATCAATGGCGAGTAATGCAAATCAGGCAACTCTGGAACAGGAGGTACAGACCCTCCGTTCCTATGCCGCAGAGTATTCCCAGCAGTTTGAACTTCTGTCCCAGCAGCTGCGTTTTATCGAATCGGCCCGCGCCGAGTCCCTTGCCTCCATTGAGGCACTGGAAACTCTGGCAGCCGCAGACGGAGAGGTTTCCACTCTCCTGAGTCTTGGCGGCGGCGTATCAGTTCGTGCAACGGTTGCGGATACGAAGAAGATGCTTGTCGGGATTGGCGCAGGGGTTACGGTTGAAAAATCAACCGAAGAGGCAGTCTCTTTCCTGCGTGACCGGATCACCGAGATGGATGCGTCCGGCAAACGGCTCTCCGAGTCTCTCGGAAAGCTGCAGAGTCAGATGGCAGCGGTTGAGCAGCGCATGCAGGAGATTTACGCTTCTGCACAGCAGCAAACCCGCTGATATTTTCTTTCTCTTTTGTTTTGAAAAACTTTCAAAAAAGGATTATGTTCTTTTCAGGAGCAACCCTGCAAGGAGAACTCCCGCGATGATGCATATCGCCGCCGGGGAACTCTGTGTGGGTTTGGGTGTTGCTGCGGTCATATCTGGTTCTTTCAGGTAGAAGGTCTCCTCATCAAGGAAGTCCGCAAGTTCAACCATCCAGTAGCAGTTGTCCACGTCAAGTGCGGTGTAACGTAAGGCATCTTTGGGACTGCTGCCAAACGTGATGCTCTGCGGGGAAGTGGTCACCACGATTTCATCCGCGTCCTCATTGTATATCTGCAGTTCCGGAACAAAAATATCGCCGGAACGAATTGTTGTGTTTCCCCAGATGTTGGATCTGGTATCCCGGATACTGTCAGGTTTTTGGTGACAGAGAGAGCAGAAACGCTCCGGTTCTCCGTATCAATAACGGCGGTGAGAATTGATGGGGCGGTGACCGTGTTTTTGTGTACCGTGCGGGTAAGGTTTCCTTCAATGGTGTAGATGACATGAGACCGGTTATCGATCACCGCGGGGCCTTTGTAGGTGAGGGTTGCAGGAATAGTGGTGCCGTCGGTATTCCGGAATACAAACCAGCTTCCGTCCCAGTCGGGTTCCTCATACACTCCCGTGGGAACAGTCTTCCAGACACTGCTGTCTGCCGGCTCCCAGATCTCCTTCAGGGGAACATCCCCGACAATAAGATACTGCCCGTCGGTATTCAGATACAGATAGTTTGCCGTGACCCATGCGGCTCCGGTGGAGTCGGTCACCTGAATGGAACGGGCACTCTCTGCAGTGGTGTATGCGGCGTGCGGCTGTGCCGTGGTACCGGCATAGTCCATGTAGGTGGACAGATAGGTGTACCAGCCGCTTTTATCAAAAGAGATGGCATAGGGGATCTCGGAGATGAGGGCCTCAACAGGTGCTGCAATGGACACACCGTTTGCTGCACTGAAATGCCCGTCGTCCCCCGCCACAACAATATACCTGTCCAGAGCGGCACGAAGACCGCCGACGGCGGCATAAAGTTCCGTGTCTTCCCCGGTTTGCTGGCGGATACTGTCGGCAAACTCGTAGAGATCCATCATATCCTGTGCGGCATCGCCGGTCGGAGAACCGAACCCCTGCGTATCCTGATAGATGGAGCCCAGTACCGCAAGGGAATCGGGGTCGTCCAAAACCTCCGTGAGCTTCTCGCCAAACACATTGAGTGCGGCAACAACCGACGGCACCTCGGAGAGCCGGGCAAGGGACAGGGTCTTTGCCGGACTCGGCTGATCGAGGAAGTACGCAATCAGTGTTTTTCCAAGATCCCGGGAACTCATCCCGGGGGACGCGGAAAGTGCGGCGAATGCATTATAGTCATAACCTTCTCCCGGAACAATCTCCTCGGAAGCCAGAAGGTATGTCCCGTAGGGGTAAAGAGCGTCCGCCACCTCAAGGGAACCCATAAGGTGCCATTGAGTGGATCATGGAACGGTATCAGGTGTAAAGAGCGTCCGCCACCTCAAGGGAACCCATAAGGCAGGCGTCAAAGGCGATGATATCATGGTTGTCCCGGCTCCGGACACCCCCCGTCCGGATATCATCCAGGGAAAGCATTCTGCCGGATATCTCACTCGTTCCATATCCGTTGTATCCTTCGCCGTGATTCCAGAGGATCAGATAGTTTCCTGCGCTGCCAAGTCCGGCGGCTTTCCGGTACTGCTCGGCATACTGCAGCGAGGAGGCCATGGTCTGCGGCGTTGAGATATCAGCGCCCGGCATGCGCTTGAGCACATACCGAGTAGGGATTTCGCCCCTATCCTGATCGGATCCGATTACCTCGTCAGCGAAATCTTCCCGAAGGAGGGTGAGATTGGTAATTGCAACACCGTCATCCCAGCCGGTTTTCTTTGCCCCGCCGTAGATGATGAGAACATCACCCATCGCAGGATCCCAGCTGTTCACCAGATCCACGAGGTTGCCTGTTGCCTGATTTCCGTTGGACTCCAGATCGGAACCGACAATGTACATTACCAGATAATGAGTTCCGGCGCTATCCGCCGCCGCCGGGATGATTGCTGTACTCAGAAGAATCAGGATTATTCCTATCATACAGCCCCGGCAAAGAACCGTCCCCCTGTTCATGCTGTAATGTTGTGTTTTATCGGGTCATTAATCCCGTGTCCCGGTGCCCGCGACTCCCGGGGCCGCCGTACCACCTGCCCGGAACCTGCGGGGTAACGATGATTTTTCGGGCAATATCTGCGTGTTTCAAGCGCTCTCCGAAAAGACGCTTCATTTCCTCATCCAAAAAGAGCGGCGTTGCATTTAAATTCGTTTATTGACTACGAATGGTTGTCATTGATCGAATTTCAG
>DALTYF010000071.1 GCA_029986195.1 Methanocorpusculum sp.
CCGCCGCCGCCCAGATCGAACTTGCAAAACTCCTCAGGCTGCCGAAGACCGGTACAAAACCAACCGCCCAGACACGACTGTCCGAACTTGCCGACTGGCTTGCCGTCATGTACCGGCTTGCGGAAACTGCATCCGCAGAACCCGGTCAGCAGCACACCGGCCGCCAGCCTGCAGACCTGCGGGCTGCCCGGCTGTTTTCCTGACAAAGTGCCGCAACCGCACTATAATAATGGACCCGGAAAACCCTGCGCCGGACCCGGGGCACCCCGCAACTTTTTGCCAAAACCCGATCAATCTTCCCGTAAGAGTAGTAACTCTTTTTACTCAAAACAACATCATCACTAAACTACTATTCACAGGTCGCAGAAAAATGGTCTCTGAAAACGATGTTCTCCATATCGCAGAACTTGCCGACATCGGTATTGCCACGTCCGAACTCGGCAAATTCACTGAACAGTTCAACGCAATTCTCGAATACTTCGATATCCTCGACACTCTGACCGCAGATGATGAACTGGATCGTCCGCTGGTCAACGTGTTCCGCGAAGACGAGGTCAGACCCTCTCTTTCGCAGGAAGAAGCGCTTGCAAACTCCCATAACCCCGAAGACGGCTACATCCGCGCTCCCCGGGTGATCTAAATGTCCGACGCATACAACGCATTCCTCTCTGACATCGAAATACCCTCCGACGCCTGCGGACCGCTTGCCGGCATCCGCGTAGCGGTCAAAGACAACATCTCCACCAAAAACATCCCCACCACCTGCGCCTCCAAAATTCTTCTCGGCTATATCCCGCCCTACGACGCCCACGCCGTAGAACTTCTCAAAGCCGCAGGCGCCACAATCGCCGGCAAAACCAATATGGACGAGTTCGGTATGGGAACCACCACAGAAAACAGCGCGTTTGGTCCCGCCTTAAACCCCCGCGACACCACCCGCGTCACCGGCGGCTCCTCCGGCGGTTCCGCAGCAGCAGTTGCCGCTGGTCTCGTCCCCATGGCACTTGGCTCCGGCACCGGCGGGTCCATCCGCTGCCCCGCATCCTTCTGCGGTATTGTCGGCCTCAAGCCTTCTTACGGTCGGGTCAGCCGTTACGGTTTAATCCCCTATGCCAACTCCTTTGAACAGATCGGCCCCATGGCAGCAAACGTTACCGATACTGCAAAACTCTTCAGCGTCATTGCCGGCGGCGACCGCCGCGACTCAACCTCGGTTGACAAACCCTACAGCTTTGCAGACCTTCACGCCGACATCAAAGGAAAAGTAATCGGCGTGCCCAAGGAATACTTTGGAGAAGGCGTTGACGCCGACGTAGCCAAAACCGTTGAAACATCCATTGGCAGACTCGAAGAACTCGGCGCGGTCATCCGCGAGGTATCGTTACCCTCCATGCAGTATGCGCTTGCCGCCTACTATGTCACCTGCACCTGCGAGGCAAGCTCCAACCTTGATCGTTTCGACGGTGTCAGATACGGCCCTGAACCAGAGATGAACCTCCCCTGGCACGACGCATACACCAAAGTCCGCGAAGCAGGCTTCGGCCCCGAAGTCCGCCGGAGAATTCTCCTCGGGACCTTCGCTCTCTCCGCAGGATACTACGGCAAATACTACGTCAAGGCCCAGCACGCAAAACAGCTGATCCGCCGCGACTTTCTGCGGGTCCTGACCGACTGCGACCTCCTTGCAGGTCCGACCATGCCCAACGTTGCCCCGAAACTCGGCGAAATGACCGCAGATCCCCTGCGCATGTACCAGACCGACATCCTCACCGTCCTGGTCAACATTGCAGGCATCCCGGCAATCTCCCTCCCCTGCGGAACCGCCCACGGTATGCCGGTCGGACTGCAGCTGATGGGAAGAATGTTCGGCGAAGAAGCGCTGTTCAATGCCGCGCTTGCATTCGAGGAGGTGGCATAAATGGCCGACGAAGAGATGAAGGTCATCATCGGTCTTGAAGTCCACTGTCAGCTGGACACTGCATCAAAACTGTTCTGCGGATGTTCCGCAGACTTCCGTGCCGACGCCCCGAACACCCACGTATGCCCGGTCTGTCTCGGCCTGCCCGGCGCCCTCCCGGTCTTAAACAAAAAAGCAATTGAGTACGCGCTCAAAGTCGCAAAAGCCCTCAACTGTACCATCCCGGAGGAAGGCGAGTTCTGCCGGAAGAACTACTTCTACCCTGACCTCGTCAAAGCCTACCAGATCACCATGGGTGACAACCCTCTGGCTCTCGGCGGATACATTGAGATTGAAGACGACGCAGGCAATCCGAAGGTCGTCAACCTGACCCGTATCCACGTCGAGGAAGACCCCGGAAGACTTGTTCACATGGGCAACAAGGAACGCGGACACTACACCCTTGTTGACTATAACAGATCCGGCATTCCCTTAATCGAAATGGTTACCGAGCCAGAACTGTCCTCACCCAAAGAGGCCCGCCGCCTCTTAAACAAACTGCGGGCAACCCTTGAGTACCTCGATGTATTCGATCCGGAAAAGGAAGGCTCCATCCGTGTGGATGCAAACATCTCCATCAAAGGCCATGAGCGGGTCGAGATCAAAAACATCTCCTCCTACAAAGGTGTCGAAAAGGCACTGACCTTTGAGATCACCCGGCAGAAGAACCTCATCCGCCGCGGAGGGACCATCGTGCGCGAGACCCGCCACTTCCAGGAAGGAATGGGAACCACCACCAGCGCACGGTCCAAGGAAACCGCGACCGACTACCGCTACTTCCCCGAACCCGACCTGCCGGCCATCCGCGTTGCAGCCTGGGTTAACGACATTGTCCTTCCTGAACTGCCGGATGCACGCCGCGACCGGTTTATGCAGCAGTACGGCATCGCCGTCAACCATGCAAGAACGCTTACCGGCGACCTCCGGCTTGCCGAGTTCTACGAAACCGTCGCGGACGTCGGCGCTGCACTCGCCGCATCCTGGATTGCCGACATCCTGATTGGTGAACTCAACTACCGCGACATGGGACTCAGTGAAGTTGCTGCCCATACGCCGGAGTTCAAAGACCTCATCGTACTCGTCCGCGACAAAAAGATCACCGACAAGGCAGGAGTCGAAGTCCTCCGTGTCTGGCTTGACGACCTTCATGCAGGAGAGAAAAAGGAAACTCCAGCACAGATCGTCGAGCGGCTCGGCCTTGCCCGTGAGTCCGGCGAGTCCTTCCGCGGCATCGTCGAACATATCTTAGCCACCAACCCGCAGGCAGTCGCCGACCACAAAGCCGGAAAGAAAGGTGCTCTTAACTTCATCGTCGGACAGGTCATGAAAGAGACCAAAGGCAAATCCGACCCGCGTGAAATCCACGCCATGATTGCAGAGCTTGTAGGAGAATAACCATGCATCTTATCATCGCCGAAAAGAACATCGTCGCAGAACGCATCGCAGCATTTCTGGCAGGAAAACAGAAAGTGCACACCAAACGCGACGGCGCGGCAACCGAGTACACCTTTGGCGATACCGTGGTAATGGGTCTTCGCGGCCATGTGGTTGAGCTTGACTTCACCAAAGGCTACAGCAACTGGCGAAGCGAAGAACACCCGCCGCGTTCCCTCATTAGTGCCGATATCGAAAAGCACCCGACCGAAAAGAAGATCGTTGCTCTCATGCAGAAGCATGCGAAAAAAGCCGACCGCATTACCATCGCAACCGATTACGATACCGAAGGAGAACTCATCGGCATGGAAGCCTATGAGCTTGTCCGTGCCGTCAACCAGAAGGTAACGGTTGACCGTGCCCGGTTCTCGGCAATCACCAAAGACGAGATCACCAAGGCAATCGCCGATGCACAAGAGATCGACTTCAACCTCGCCGCAGCTGGTGAGACCCGGCAGGTCATCGATCTTGTCTGGGGAGCATCCTTAACCCGGTTCCTTTCCATCGCTGCCCACCGTGGTGCAGACAGTATTCTTTCCGTCGGCCGCGTGCAGAGCCCGACGCTTGCCATGATTGTTGACCGCGAAAAGGAGATAGAGGCCTTTGTTCCGGAGAAATACTGGATGCTCACCCTCACCGCAAAGATCGCGGGAGAGGAGGTATCCGCCCGCCACGTCCACGGCCGGTTCACCGTGAAGGAAGAGGCTGACGCCGCCTTTGCTGGAACACGCGACCCGGTCACGGTCCGGGAAGTCATCACCGGCAAAAAAACCGACAAAGCCCCGACCCCGCTGGATACCACCGCCTTAATCGTCGGTGCGGGACGGCTTGGCCTCTCCGCCGCATCCGCGATGAACAAGGCAGAAGATCTCTACATGCGTGGATTCATCTCCTATCCCCGTACCGACAACACCGCGTATCCCAAAAGTCTCAACCTCCGCCAGCATCTCAAAATGTTTGCCGGCGGCGAGTTTGAACGCGATGCAAATCATGTGCTGGCAAACATGCGGGCAGTACCGACCCGCGGCAAGAAGGAAACCACCGACCACCCGCCAATCTATCCTACCTCCAAAGGCACCCGTGCCGAGATCGGCGACGACGCCACCTGGAAACTGTATGAGTTCATCGTCCGCAGATTCTTTGCAACCCTTCTGCCGGATGCAGAGTGGAAGACGCTCAAGGTCAACCTGACCGCGGAGAGTGAGCCCTATACGATTACCGGCGGACGGCTGATTGTTCCCGGCTGGCGTGCGGTGTACCCCTACAGCAAAGCCGAAGAAGCCATTCTGCCGGAGTTTGCGGTCGGCGACCGACTCACGCTCATCGATAAAAACTGCGAGGAAAAAGAGACTCAGCCCCTGGCACGCTACTCGCAGAGCAGACTCATCCAGAGAATGGAAGAGCTGGGCCTCGGCACCAAAAGTACGCGGCATGAGGTCATCAGCAAACTGATCGGCAGAAAGTACATCGAAGGAAACCCGATGAAACCGACCATTGTCGGTCGTGCGGTTACCGAATCACTGGAAAAGTTTGCGGATACCATCACCGCCCCCACGATGACCAAGACCCTCGAAGAGTCAATGGAGGACATCGCCGCAGGGACCAAGACCATGAACGCGGTTCTGACCGAGTCGAAGACCATGCTCTCCTCCATCTTCGATGATCTGGAGGAGAACAAGGAAGCGATCGGTCAGGACCTCATGGACCGTACGCGGGAGGAGCAGACGGTCGGTCAGTGCCCGGTCTGCGGTGCACCGCTCAGGATCCGGCGTGCCGGAAACTCCCAGTTCATCGGCTGTTCCGGCTACCCGAAGTGTACCTTCAACACCAGCCTTCCACCGGCAACCTGGGGAAATGCAGTAGTCAAAATGAATGAGGTCTGCCCCATCCATCAGCTCAACCATGTTCAGCTGCTCCGCAAAGGTGCTCCGGCCTGGAAGATCGGCTGTCCCCTTTGTTCCCACATCAAAACAAATGCCGAGGCGTTTAAGATGCTGCCCGGCATGACCGATGCAGGGATTGAGAAGCTGAACAGTGTCCACATCTATGCAATCTCCGAACTTGCCGGAATCTCCGCAAAAGATCTGATGTTCCGGCTCAATATCTCCTGGGCCGAAGCGGATAAAATGATTCGGGATGCTGAAACGGTTCTGGGGCTGCTTCGCAAGAGGATCGAACTCAAGAAGTTCATCTCCTCACATGTCGCACCCCGCCGTGGACGCGGCCACTCCAAGGTCAGTGCCGCCTTCATCGGCAAGGGAATCGTGGACATTGCAAGCCTTGCCGGTGCAAAAAAGAGTGACGTGATGGCGGCCGGGCCCTCCCCGGGGCGGGGG
>DALTYF010000072.1 GCA_029986195.1 Methanocorpusculum sp.
TACTGATACTCTACCAGGCTCTGCACCTGTTTGGGCAGTCCGCCCTTAAACCGGAGACGGATTCCCTCATAATACTCACGGACACGATCGTTCATGGTCGGATGCACCCGCAGTTTTGCTGCGGCAAAATCTGCATCGGTGACGGCCGTACCGTTCCGGCGCAGGGCCTCCATCGCAGCCTCGCGGCAGAGGCTCTCAAGATCAGATCCCACAAACCCGTCTGTCATTTCGGCGATCCTCTCGACAAACGCCGTCCGGACCGGATCCGCAAACATCACATTCTGTGCGGCAAACACATCCGTGAGAATGCGGCGAAGCTGTGAAACAGACGGCCCCTCCTCTTCTGTTTCAATCTTCCTGACTGCGGTCTTGATCTGCCGGAGGGTCAGGGTCTTTCCTGCATATTTTTCCGCAAACGTACGCACGCCCTCCTCGCTGCACCCGGCGAGTGCCTCCGCCGCCGCATCAAGAGAAGAGTTTTCCAGCGGCATATGCCGCATATGCACCGCAAGAATCGCCCGGCGGTCCGCTGGCGCCGGCTCAGGGATATAGACGAGGCGGTCAAACCGTCCGGACCGGAGCAGTGCCGGATCAATAATATCCGGACGGTTGGACGCAGCAAGAATCACCACATCGTTCAGCGGTTCAATCCCGTCCATTTCGGTCAGAATCTGGTTTAAAACATTCTCCACAACCTGGTTACCCTCGCCGCCCGCACTACGGGCCGGCGTAAGGGAATCGATCTCATCAAAGAAAATGATTGCGGGCGCAACCTGCCGGGCTTTGCGGAATATCTCCCGGACCGCACGCTCCGACTCCCCGACCCATTTGGAAAGCAGCTGCGGACCCTTGATCGCGATGAAGTTCGCCCCGCTCTCGTTTGCAACCGCCTTTGCAATCAGCGTCTTTCCCGTACCGGGCGGTCCGTAGAGCAGGATACCCTTCGGAGGCCGGATACCGAGCTGCGCAAACGACTCCTTGCGGGTGAACGGATACTCCACCGCCTCGCGGACCTCATTCAGCGCCGTCTCACATCCGCCGACATCAGTCCACCGGGTTGCAACCGACTCAATCGAGATCTCCCGCATGGCAGACGGCATAATCTCGCGGGACGCCTCGGCAAAATCCTTTGCCGTAACCTCCAGCGTCCTGAGCACTTCATCCGGAATACGCTCGGTATCCAGATCGATCACATTCATCTGCCGGCGGAGCGCCCGGATAGCAGCCTCGCGTGCGAGGGCTGCAAGGTCCGCCCCGACGAATCCCCGGGACAAAGCGGCCAGCCGTGCAAGAAGCCTCTCGCGGTTGCGGTCGTACTCCGCCTCCGCAGCCTCGATCTTCTTCTCCGTTCCGTGATGTTTCAGCTCCTTCACCCGTGCAGCACCCTCAAACGGCATACCGCGTGTATGAATCTGCAGAATCTCCTGCCTGTCTGCCTCGGAAGGTACCCCAATCTCAATCTCACGATCGAATCTGCCGGGCCGGCGGAGTGCGGGATCGATTGCATCGGGCCGGTTTGTTGCACCCACCACAACAACCTGCCCGCGGTCGGCGATACCGTCCATCATGGTCAGCAGCTGGGCAACCACCCTGCGCTCCACCTCGCCCGAAACATCCTCACGGCGCGGGGCAATCGAATCAATCTCATCAATAAAGATGATGGCCGGAGCGTTTGCCTCGGCCTCTTCAAACACCTCGCGGAGCCGCTGCTCGGACTCGCCGTAATACTTGGAGATGACCTCGGGACCTGCGATTGAGATAAAGTGCGCACCGCTCTCGTTTGCAACCGCCTTTGCGATCAGGGTCTTTCCCGTTCCCGGCGGTCCGTAAAGCAGCACTCCCTTCGGCGGATCAATACCCATTGTTTCAAACAGCTCCGGGTGACGGATGGGCAGCTCAATCATCTCGCGGACGCGGCGGAGCTCTCCTTTGAGACCGCCGATATCCTCGTAACTGATCTGTTTCGTCCCCTCAAACCCGTCGATATCCCCTTCATCGGAGATCTCAATATCGGTAGTGCGGGAGATGATGCACGCGCCCTCCGGTTCCACTGCCGCTATTTTGAACTCAAGATACGTATTGGGGATACGGGTAATAATCGGCAGAATATCCCCTGCCGTTACCGGGAAGTTGATCAGGGACTCGGTGATCTCTTCGGGTTCGGCATCAAAGTTCTGGGGCATATGCACCGGGGGAATGAGGTAAACACATTCCGCTTCGATCTGTTCCTCAACCGGCCTGACCACAACGCGGTCTCCCGGATTAACGCCCGCGTTCATCCGCGTGAACTTGTCGATACGTATCTTTCCCTGTTTCCAGTCGGCGGTCATGGCACGCCAGACCTTGGCGACGGTTTTTGTTTTGCCCTCAATGACGACAAGCTGGCCGGGAACAATGCCGAGCTGCTGCATAGTGTCCGGATCGAGTCGTGCTTTTCCCGATCCCTGATCCTCAGGATACGCACTGTCGACTTTGAGTGATAGTTCCGGCATGATTGAGTAGTACAATGCTCTGGAATTGATTAATAATATTCTGGAGGGGACGTTGCACCTTTCTTCCTGAACATCCCACGGTTCGCACGGCTTTGCCGTGCGAATCGTGGGCTGAAATTCGATCAACGACGATCATCCCGAGGCAAGAAACGAGTTTAGGTGCAACACGTCTGGAGGGTGCCGGGGTTTTTGCTCTTCTAATGGGGAGAACTTTATCCCGTGAACGCAAGAGTATTATTCAGGATTATTCTATGCGTCTGTTGGTGATTGATCCCGGGTTTGGTGCTGCGGGCGATATGATGTGCGGCGCGCTTCTTGCCGCCGGTGCGGACCGTGATACGGTTCTTCGTGCAATGCAGCCGGCAGCGCCGGAGCTGTCGTCGGTTTCGCAGGTGATACGGTGCGGTATACCTGCGTGCTACGTCCGGACCCATGCCGGTCCTGCACACCGGACACCTGCCGAAGTACTGGCGATTGTCCGCGCCGCAGACGCTCCGGCTGCTGCAATCGATCTGGCCGTCCGGGTATTTACCCGGATTGCGGCAGCCGAAGAACAGGTACACGGGACCCATCATGTACATTTCCATGAAGTGGGTGCGGATGATGCCATTGCAGACGTGCTTGGTGCCTGCACGGCGCTTGTGACCCTCGGAGTGGACGCGGTGCACATTCTGCCGCTATCGGTCGGGTCCGGAACAACGGTCTGTGCCCACGGAACGATGCCGGTTCCTGCTCCCGCGACCGCAGAGATTTTACGAAACGCGGATCTGCGGGTTGCGACCGGCGGTTTTTCCGGAGAACTGTGCACACCGACGGGGGCTGCACTTCTTGCGGAGTTTTCGGCGTCGTTTGGAACGTACGAACATCCCGGCAGACTTGTTTCGGTCGGCTGCGGGGCAGGTACCCGTGATCCGGCCGATCACCCGAATGTATTGCGGGTGATGATCATGGAGACGGAATCGCCGCTTTTTGGTCCGGCAGTTGATGTACTGGAGACGAATGTGGATGATGTCTCCGGCGAACTGCTCTCGGATGTGGTGTCTTCTCTGATGGACGCGGGAGCCCGGGATGCGTGTCTGGTGCCGATCATAATGAAGAAAGGACGGCCCGGTTACCTTGTCCGGGTGATCGCTCTGCCGGAGGACTCGGAACGACTGGCACGCCTCCTCGCCCGGGAGACCGGCAGTCTTGGCATACGCTGTATGCCGATGGTGCACCGGTTTGTGGCTGACCGCCGCATCTCGTCCGAAACGGTGGTGGTGAACGGGAACACATTCACGGTCGATGTGAAGACGGCATTTATGGACGGTAAACCCTACTCGCGCAAAGCAGAGTTTGATCAGGTGCGGGATGCAGCGGATGCTGCCGGCGTTTCCGTCCGGGATATGAAACGGGTTGTTGAGGAGGAGGCATGGAAGAAGGAATAACCCGGAAAATTTCCACGGCAGTCCCGGGGTTTGACCGGCTGCTGGGCGGCGGACTTGAGCCGCGGATGATTACGCAGTTTGTGGGGGAGGCAGGTTCCGGAAAGAGTACTCTCTGCCTTGTTGCCGCGGTTGCGGTGCTGCGTGCCGGCGGCGGTGTGATGTACATTGACTCCGAAGGATTTTCGGTGGAACGGTTTTCGCAGATTGCGGGAGCTGATACGGAGGAGTATGCAAAACGGATCTATATCGAAGAACCGATGACGTTTGCAGAGCAGGGGAGCATGATTGCCGGATGCGAGGCGCTGTTACGTGCGGGAAAAGTACAGCTGATCGTAGTTGATTCGGCGACTGCGCTGTATCGTCTGGAACAGATGGATACCCGGGAAGCACTGTCCATGCTGTCGCACCAGATGATGGTGCTGCTTGCGCTTGCAAAACGGTTTGATGTTCCGGCGGTGATTACGAATCAGGTGTTTATGGATGTGGACCGCCACCGGCTGAGCGGGCTCGGGGGAACAGCGCTTGCACACATCTCCAAAGCAATTCTCCGGGTGGAAAAACGGGACGGGTTCCGGCGTGCGGTGGTAGCAAAGCACCGGTCGCGGCCGGAAGGGGATTACTGGGACTTTGTGATTACCGGCGACGGGGTTGCAGACCGGTAGGGTCTGTTCTTTTTTCTCGGCGTGATCGGTATCACGTGTCCGGTCCGGGGAGAAGTCCCCGTATGATTCGCGCGGCTTCGCAGATATTTTCTATGACGTAATCAGCGGTGTCGAAGAGAATTTCCGGCCGCGTTCCTTCCTGCTGGACGGTGAGGATGGCAACGTCTGCGGATTTCATTGCAGAAAGATCATTGATGCCGTCGCCGGTCATGACCACGACGTCATACTCGGTCTTCAGGTTCTGGACAATCTGTGCTTTTGTTACCGGTGTTGCCACTCCGTGGACACGGTTGCGCGGGATGCCGATCTGATCGGCAATTATTTCCAGTTTCTCCGTCCGGTCTCCGGAGGCAATGAACACTGCAACTCCCAGACCGTGCAGCAGGGATATCATCTCCCGGACGCCCGGGAACGGGTATCCGGCAGCAGCAATGGCGAACTCAATCTTTCGTGTCCGCAGGTTGATGATTGCGCCTGCGTTCAGCGCAAAGCTGTCACTCTGCCGGGACACGGTCATCCAGCAGTCGCGGATGACCTCCTGCATGTCGGAGACTTTCGCGTCGGTGTCACCGTAGAGGATATCTCCCACGACATCCGAGACGATGACACGTCTCCCGCAGCTGATGCCAAAACTTACGTCTGCCTCTGTCAGGTATTCCGAGAGCAGGGCGTCCTGGCAGCTGTCCATGATGTCGCGGGAGTGCAGGTTCAGGAGAACCAGAATCCTGTCCGGGTCCTGGAAGGTCAGCGTTGTGGTCTCCATGCTTGCATCCGCCATCCGGTGGTCGGCTACGGACAGTACACTCCGGTACGTCCGGAGAAGCGTCCCCGCACTATCAAAAACCGCTGCAACTGTCATACTATACGGGTAAATTTGTTGCAGTTGCTATTTCTAATGTGGGTATTGGTGTTGCCTGCCGTTATGAACAGAGCCTCCGGTACCCGCCGCACATATATAGTGTAGCACCCCCATTTTTTACATATGACTCTTCTCCGAACAGCTGAGCAGATCCAAACCATGCAGATCCGCGGCGCTGGAAAAATCGCACGCGAGGCAGTTTCTGCTCTTCGCGATCATGCTGAAACACTTCCGCATACCGGTGATGCTTCTTTGTTTATCCGGGAGATGGAACACGCAGC
>DALTYF010000073.1 GCA_029986195.1 Methanocorpusculum sp.
ACCGGAAACTCGCCCCCGTTCTCCTTGCCGCAACACCCGGCGCCCCCGTAACCCGCATTGAAACATTCGGCCCAGTACTGCCCGTAATCACCTGGCGGACACCCGCCGACCTGAACGACCTGATCCCCCGAACACCGCTCGCCCTCTACATCTTCACCGCTGACACCGCCTTTGCACAACAGCTTATCACCCGCCACCCCTCCGGCGGTGCCTGCATCAACGACTGCATCATACAGATTGCAAACGGTAACGCCCCGTTCGGCGGCGTAGGTACCAGCGGCATGGGATGCTACCACGCCCGCTACAGCATCGACACCTTCTCCCGCAAACGGACCATCATCACCCGGAAAAACACACCGGACCCCGCCCTCCGCTACCCCCCGTATACCGAAACCGCCCTGGAAAAAATCAGGAAATACCGGCGCAGACTCTTCTGAAAAATCCACATTTTTCCGCAGAAACCCGTCTCTTTTGTCACCATCTATATACTTATTTAAATACACCTCGAATCTTGGTATGTAACAGACCAAAAGCGGCACCAACGCTTTTTGAACACAATCTCCCCAAAACGGGGACCCCGTCCGCGGATCAGCATATCCGTGGGCCGGGTACAAACAACAAAAAAGGTGACACACAAAATGGCTGACTCAACTCCCCCGTCACCCGCTGACGCGGTCAAACCATCCAGCAAAAAAACGCTTGGTATACTCTCCCTCGCCAGGATCAACGTTGCCGCAGTCTTAAGCCTGCGCAACTTCCCGACCATGGCAATGGAAGGATGGAACATGATCTTCTGGTATGTTCTCTTCACAGTCTGCTTCCTGATTCCGACCGCACTCGTTGCCGCGGAACTCGCATCAACCTGGCCGAAATCAGGAGGTATCTACTCCTGGGTAAAAGAAGCCTATCCAAAAGACGGCAGCTTCATCACCATCTGGTGTTCCTGGGTAAACAACCTCGTCTGGTTCCCGACGGTTGTCTCCTTCTTCGCAGCAACCGTAGCCTATATCCTGCTTGCCCCGCTGCTCTCGGACAACCCCGTCTTCATGGCATTTGTCATGCTTGCCTGCTTCTGGGCAGTAACCATCTTCAACTTCTTCGGATCCCGCGCCTCCAACCTCCTGGCAACCGTGGGAACCGCATTCGGATCCTTAATCCCGGTCGGTATCCTTGTTGTCCTCATGATCCTCTGGGTCACCGGCGGCAACCCCAGCGCAATCGGCGACTTTTCCGTTGACCGTCTCATTCCGCACTTCGACCTCAGTACCGTCATCTTCGCGGCAAGTCTTGTACTCATGTTTGCCGGAATGGAAATGGCTGGATACCATGCACGGGAAACCGCAAACCCGAGACGTGACTACCCGATCGCAATGTTTCTTGCAGCAGCTATCATCTGCATCGTCTCCATCGTCGGAACACTCGCGGTAGCCCTTGTCGTACCCGCAGACCAGATCGCACTGAACGCAGGAATCGTCCAGACATTCCAGGTAATCTTTACCGAATTCCACCTTGGCTGGCTGATCGTACCGGTCTCCATCATGCTTGCAGTCGGTATCATTGCCCAGTTGTCCGTATGGCTGGTCGGCCCGGCAAAAGGTATGCTTCCTGCGGCCATGTCCGGAGACCTCCCCCCAATCTTCCGCAAGATGAACAAATACGGGATGCCGGTCGGCGTTCTGATTGTGCAGGGTATCGTCTCCTCCGCCTTTGCCCTTGCAATGGTACTCGTCCCGTCGATTAACCAGGGATACTGGGTACTAACCGCAATCACCGCACTGATCAACGCAGTAATGTATATGTTTATGTTCGCTGCATTCATCAAACTCCGCAAAATCAAAGGCAGCGTCACCCGCCCGTACAAAGTATAGGGCGGAAAGATCGGCATGTGGCTGGTTGCGGGCGTTGCATTCGCCGCACTGATCTTCTCCTTCATCGTAGGTCTGTTCCCAAGCGGAACCTCCTACACGCTGACAGAAACGATTCTCTATGTCATCGGCATGCTTATAGCAGTCCTGCTGATCATTCTCCTGCCGCCGTATCTCCTGAAAAAGTTCCGGAAAGATTCATGGAAACCGACAAAACAGGAGTTCCGCGACTGGTACTGCGAAGAACATGTCTGTGAAACGGACACCCCCATTCCCTACGACGAGTAGTCCTTCCTTGGACTACCTCCTTTTTTTTATTCCGGTGTTTTCGGAACACTTTCATTTTGGTTTTGCTTACACGCGGCAGTATTTTGTGCTACTACGACGTGTATTCTCCGGAGATTTTTTTCTGGAAACTGTTGGTGGCTGAGGGGCAAGTCTGGTTTTGTTTGGAGTAATCACGGAATACACCGAAGGCATGCGTTCCGTGCGTTCCGCGGGTACATCCAACAGGTGCTCTTGGAGAAATCCTTCCCATGGTTTTTTCGTATCAATTGTGTACTGTTGAGTAGTGTCGTTGGTTACGTGCACAAAAATCACCACTCAACCGTACACTTCAGGAAGGTAAAAACCAGAGGAGGAATTTATTCAGGGCTTCGGTAATTTTCGCCACCGAAGATCACCGCGTACGTCCGATTCAAAAATACCCTACTGACTTATGTCATGTGATAACAGAAACAAAGGCGCAGCGCCTTTTATTTCGTAACGCATATATGCTTCCACTGAGAGGAGTAATAGTATGAAAAAGCTCTTATTAGCAGCTGTTCTGTGTGCAGCGCTGGTACTTGTTTCTGCTGCCGGTTGTGTCGGGTCCGATCCGGTCGTCGGCACCTGGGAAACAAAACCGGTGCTTGGCATGTATGTCTCTGTACAGTTTGTGAACGATGGTACCGGATCTATTGCGCTCCACACCGACCTCTCCCCGGCTGAAGCAACCACATCCTTCGCATGGGAAAAGACCGCAGACAAAACAACCTACAAGATCACCAGCTCCGACAAATCCCTGCCGGGAGGAACCTACACGCTTTCCGACGACGGAAAGACGCTGAGCAGTTCAACCGGCCTTATCGTGCTGAACAAGGCATAACGCCGTTCATCCCAATTTTTTCTTTTTTTGGCCCCCTTCGGAAACGCGTGTACTACTGTTCACGGCAGTCATCGATCAACATTCCGGCCGGGAAAATTCCCGGATATTCCAAATGTGTCGTGGGTTGAAAAATAGTCAGACCTACCGTAACGCGGCAGGCCAAAAAAAGACGGAACAGGTTAAAAGAAATCCAGCGTCGCCTGCGTGGGAGCTTTTTTCTTCTCTTCCTGCAAAGGCTCAACAGTCTCTGTACCGGACTCTGCGGCAGGCTCCGGCTGCGGGGCCTGGGGTACGGGCGGATTCTCCCGGCGAAACTTTTCGAGTTCTGCGGCACGTTCCTCCTCGGCTTTTCGTGCGGCGGCACGCTTTGCAGCGGAGACCTTTTTCATCTTGGTCTCTTTTTCCTTTGCGATCTTCTGGGCTTCCTTAAAGACCGCCGCGGCTTCGGTTTTATCATGCAGAAGAATGGTCAGCTGATCGGCGTCCAGATCATGACGTTCGCAGAACGCAAGGGGTGCATCTGCGGCGAAACGCGAAAGGAGATCCAGATAGATCTTCTGTATCTGGGCATCGGGGATACTGTACCCCTCGCCGAGTTTTGCGGCAAGGGTTCTCCGGACGGTTTTCTGTTTTTTTGCGGTACCCATGCGCCGCCATCGCGACGGCGGCATGATTCTCGGGCGGAATCCTGCTCCCACAAACTCTTTGGCAACGCCTGAGGTCATCAGGGAGGTCGCGTAGCGCCAGAGGGTATAGTACTGCCGCCGCATGGTCCTGCCAAGATAGATATCCCCGCGGGAAAGTGCGGCGTATGCGCCTCTCCGCTGGTGCGGGTTTGCAACCGTTGCTGCGGACTCTTCGATCCACTGCATGACGGTGTCGGGTTTTTCCTCGCATTCGCGGGAAAGTTTCTGGATTTTTGCATCCGGCGCTCCTGCATAGACACCTGCCACGAGATCGAAGATGCTTGCCCGTTCATCCTTCTGCGAGGTGTTGACGTCGTCTGCGGCGATTGCGGTCTTGCCGGTTGCGGAGGCAAAGAGCATGTTGACGGCAGACCGCATGTCACCTGCGGCGCTTTCCGCGATGGCGGTCAACGCATCGCTGCCGCAGGAGATCTGTTCTTTTGCACAGATTTCCCGCATGCGTTTTTCGAGCCTTGATGCGGTGATGGCACGGAACGGGACCGGGTCACAGAGTTTGCGGATGGAGTCGGACACTCCGTATGCATCGTTTGCAATGAGGATGACCGGCTGGCGTGCCTCTTTGAGGATATCGGCAATGGCCCGTGCTCCGCCGCGGTCGGCGTTTCCTTCAAGGTTGTCGGCTTCGTCGATGATGATGAGTTTGCGCTCGGCACCAAACAGGCTGGTGGTGGTCGCGGAGTTCCCGGCGACACGTTCGATGACGGTTTTGGTGCGGGCGTCCGAGGCGTTGAGTTCAAGGACTTCCCAGTTCATGTCCCGGGCGAGGGCCAAGGCTGCCGAAGTTTTGCCGATGCCCGGTTTTCCGGTGATGAGAAGGGGACGCGAGTCCGGTGTCCAGTTCCGTGCCCAGTCGGTCATCTGCCTGACTGCGGCGTTGTTGCCGAGGATGTCTGCGAGATGTCCGGGCCGGTATCGTTCTGCCCAGTCCATGATTGCTGATTAGTTCTTGGTTGTGGAAAGGGATAAACGTGAATGAATGGGGACGGTGAGGTCCTGCAGAGAGGATGGTGTAACCGCTGGTATCGGTTACAAATCCGGGTGATATTCGTATGCTATTTTGGATTCAAACTGCGTGTGAAGGATTTTGGTTTTTTGTAACCGGTGTTTTGCTATTGTGCTTTGATGTTTTGAAAAAAATTCTGCACAGTACTGTTTTTGTGGTTACACCGGTTACAGATTTCGGGAAGTCGTTGTATATCAGGCATTTACCGATTTCCTCGGTATTTCCCGGGATTTTTGTAACCGTTCGACCGGTTACAGGAGATTGAAACCTCTTAGAATAGGATATATTTCGATCGGACTATAATCGATTCCGGAAGAATATGATACGATATACCAGAGATAACGGAGTTTCGCCGGTGATTGCGGCACTGCTTATCCTTGCCATGACGGTGGTGGTTGCAGGAATTGTTGCAGTGGTGGCTACCGGTATGACGGGCGATCTCCAGAACGGAAAGCAGGTCGGTCTTATCGTGAAGCCCGCGGCAAGCGGCGGGGATGTACTGGTGACGGTGGTGTCGGGAAAGGACGTGCCGGAGCTGAAGAAGCTTGAGGTGATCAATGCGGGAGCAGCGGATGCGAAGTTCCGTGAGGTGAGGTTTTCTGATGGCGGGGCGGTTGCGTCGTTTACTGCCGGTGCGGTGTATGTGGCGGAAAAGGTTGCGTTTCCGGCAAGCGGGGAGAAGTCTTACACCACTCCAATAGTGGTAAAAGGAACTTTCAAGGAGGGGACAGAAACGGTTTTGTTGAATGTACCACTTACCTTTACAGAGGTAGAATTTCCTTTAGATAAAATATTAAGTAATCTCTTCATTAAGAGTAATTCTGGAGGTCTAAACAAAGATATATTAAAACTCTTTTTGAGTGGAAAATCTATTACTATTACTGAAACTGAACTGACTAATGGAGATTCAACCAAACATGGTATAAGTATCGAAATACCGGGTAATTTGATTCCAA
>DALTYF010000074.1 GCA_029986195.1 Methanocorpusculum sp.
CCGTGGACGAGGTTCTGCTGATGGGACGATACGGTCTGCTCGGCTTCTGCAAGCCTCCGGGCCCCGAAGATTTTGCTGCGGTTGACCGGTCGCTTGAACGGATGGGAATTACCGATCTTCGTAAAAGCCATATCGGCAAACTGTCTGGAGGTCAGCAGCAGAAGGTGCTGATCGCCCACAATCTGGTGAAAAAACCGGATGTTCTTTTGCTGGACGAACCGTTCAGCAACCTGGATCTGGCAACCCGCGAGCACGTCTGCGACGTGCTCTGCGGGATTGCGGATGCGGGGGTAACGGTGGGGATCGTCTCCCATGCGTTTGATGCCCTGCCGGCCCGGGACCTGCGGGTGGTGGTGATGAAGGACGGCGGGATTGTGCTGAACAAAGTTATCCCGCCGGAACAGGTGCAGGATACGGTTCGCCGTACCTCGGAGGAGATGCATGCTTGAGTTTCTGATCCCCAACAACATGGTCTGCCACGCGACCGAGGCGATGCTGTTCGCCTCAATCGGCTGTGCGGTTCTTGCGGTTCTGATTACGCAGATGAAGATCTCATCGATCGGGTTTACGATGGCGCACGGGGCGTTTGCCGGGGCGGCGGTCGGAATGTTCTTCGGTATTGAGATGACGGTTGCCGCCCTTATCGGCAGTTTCCTGCTGGCCTGTGTTCTTGGTCCCCTGTCCGATAAGTCGCGGATGCCGATTGATACAACGCTCGGCGTTCTGTTCGGGTCGATGATGGCGGTTGCGATCTTTTTCTATGCGTGGATGCAGCAGCTTGGGATCGGTTCGGGCGCGACGTCGCTTTTGTTCGGCAGTGTGATCTCGCTGTACCGCGAAGAGATTTACGGTCTTCTTGCGATCATGGTGATCGTGATTCTGTTTGTCGCGGTGTTTTACAAGGAGATCTCGGCGATGATCTTTCACCGTAAGATTGCGGAGATTACCGGTATCCGCACCAAACCCATGATGTATGCGGTGCTGTTTATGATTGCGCTGATGGTCGCGCTGACGCTCCCGATTGTGGGCGGGCTTCTGCTGTATGTGTGGCTGGTTGCGCCCGCGGCGATTGCGTATCAGTTCTGCGGAACACTGAAACAGATGATGATTGCCTCCCCCGTGATTGCGGCGGCGATCAGTTTGTGCGGGACGTTTCTTTCGTTTACGTATAATCTGCCGGTCGCACCGTTTTCGGCGATGCTGTTTGCGGTGGTGTTTGCGGCGGCAGTTCTTGTTTCGCCGCGGCGGCGTGTTACAAAAGAGATGGTAGGATTACAAGGATAAGGGGTTCTTATCCTCTTTTTGCAAAGAATTTTTTCGATGCGCCGCACATGGGACAGATCCAGGTGTCCGGGATTTTGTCAAACGGTGTTCCTGCCGGAATGCTGGGGGCTGCACCTTTTTCTTCGTCATACAGGTAGCCGCAGGTCATACACAGATACTTTGCCATAGAAAACTGTTGCCGCCGGAAAATGGTAAGGGTTTGGATTGCGGCACTGCCAAAATACAGGTCACGGAGTTTTTTTCGTGTCCGTCTTATGGAGATCCACTGCAAGATAGGAAAAATCCCCTTCCGGTTCCTGCTCCTGCCACGTCAGTACCGGCAGCCGGTAGGAGGAAAATGCCGGATCGATCTTCCATATCGCAGGATCCCATCCCTTCCAGGGTCCCACTTTCTTTTCAAATCCGTTCCACAACAGGTAATAAGAGATGTCCCCGCCATTATTCGTAACGTACTGTGCAAATCTCCCTTCCGGATTTTTCATCCCCATCCACGCAAGACAGTCCAGTGTCGTTACCCGGCGAATCATCCCGGCAATTCTGCCGCACATCGGATACGGACAGCTTACTGACTGCATCAGGGACAGAATGCCTTTCCAGCGTCCCTGTTCCGCAAACCCGGCAATTCCGCCAACGTAATTATCTCCGGAAACAGTTCCTGCTGCATAGCAGTACTCAAGCGTCATGCCGGTCAGGTTTCCGCCAATGCCTCCGGCATATGTTTGCGGGGTTGCCACATTCCCCAGAAAATAACTGTTGGATATTGTACTGTACTTCCCCTGTCCCCCGATACCGCCAGCATGTTTTCCTGAAATATCCCCCTGTACCCGGCATCTGCTCACTATCCCTCCGACAACTGCGTCTCCCGTAACCGTGCCCGAAAAGGTACAACCGGATACATTTGCCCCCCGCAGAAATCCGACAATCCCGCCAACTGCTTTTTCCCCGCGAATGGTGCCGGACACGGTAAGATTGGCAACTTCAGCCCGCTCGGCACGGGAAACACCAGTCACCTGGCCGAAAAATCCGCAGTCCGTTTTCTCGGTGGATACGGATACTCCGCGAATTGTATGTCCTCCGCCGTCAAACCTGCCGGAGAACGGAAACTCCCGGTCATGATCCCCGATCGGCTGCCAGGCAGTCCCGTCAAGATCCAAATCCGCGGTCAGGAGAAAATGGGTTCCCGCATATGAGATGCCGGAGTTTACCGCTTCCGCAAATTTCAGCAGATCTTCCGCCGACTGAATCAAATAAGGTGTTTCAACAGTACCTGTTCCATCCCAACAATCTTCCATGATACATATACTAAGTCAGAATAATAGATAATTGTTTGTGCTGAAAAGGGACTGTCTCGTTCTTCATGAATCATCTGATGCAAAGAGGACCGGGATCTGATTTTCAGGGAGTCCGTTTCACGGTAATGATTCTCCGGATTTTTCCGGTGAAAATCGGATCAGATTCCTGTCCTGCCAAAAAAGAAAAAAATTAGTTCAGCTTCGGCTTCGTGCCGACAGCTTTTGCAAGCAGAGAGATTCCTGCCTGTAAATCTTTCAGATCGATAACCTCAACCGGCGAGTGAATATACCGTGCCGGAACCGAGACCGGCACACTCGGAATACCGCCGCGTTCAAAGTTGATCGCAGACGCATCCGTATTCCCGCCGTCACCGATCTCCACCTGAACTGGAATATCAAACTTCTTCGCCGTCTTCGTTAGCCAGGAAACGATCCCCGGATCCCCAATATGGCCGCGCCCTGAACCGGACACCGCCACCACCACAGGACCTTTGCCCATAAAGACCGGCGCCTTGCGGCGTTCAATACCCGGCGAGTCTCCGGGGATCGTCACATCCGTAGCGATCGCCACATCAGGGGAAAGCGCAAACGAACTCGTCTTCGCACCCTTCAGCCCGACCTCCTCCTGCACCGTGAACACTGCGTACACGGTGTGTTTCGTCTGCATCTCGCGGAGAGCACCGATCAGCATCGCACAGCCCGCACGGTTATCGAACGCCTTGCCGGTAACACAGGTTCCCGCAAGCGGCACAAACTCCCGATCGATTGTAATCGGTGTTCCGATCTCAATTCCAAGGGCTTCCACCTCTTCGGGACTCGTCGCCCCGACATCGATGAACATATCCGCGAGATTTACCGGCTTCTTGCGATCCTCGTCGCTCATCACGTGCGGGGGTTTCATGCCGAGAACTCCCGGAACGATTCCCTTCTCACCGTGCAGAAGAACCCGCTGGGACACCAGAACCGGATTGAACCAGCCGCCGACCGCAATGAACCGGATAAATCCGTGCTCGTCCACGTACTGCACCATCAGGCCGATCTCATCCATATGGGCTGCGAGCATGATCGAAAAATCATCGCCCTTCTTTACCGCGACCAGATTTCCCATCTTGTCGGTTTTGATCTCATCCACATAGGGTGCGACCTCTTCTCTGATGATCTTTGCGACCGGCGACTCAAAGCCGGAAATGCCGTGGGCATTTGACAGCTTCTGTAACAATGCACTGATTTCTGCAATTTCCATAATAATTCACCCGACAACCTTTGCCATCCGGGCAAGGGCTTCTTTGATATTTTCCTGCGAGGTTGCGTAGCTCATCCGGGCGTAACCCGCGCCCGCACTGCCGAAGGCAGTGCCGGGTGTGATGATGACGCCCGCATCCACGATTCTTCGGACAAGATCCGCATCCATCTGCGCGAACGCATAGAATGCACCGTCCGGGCGGTTCCCCGAAACTCCCATCTTGTGCAGTCCTGAAATCAGCAGATCACGGCGTGCCTCATACTCCGTCTTCATCGCCGCAACCGAATCCTGCGGTCCCGTGTACGCTGCAAGTGCCGCATACTGGGCAATCGAGGTCGGACAGGCAAGCGTGTACTGCTGCACCTTTACGACCTCATGAATGATCTCCTCGCTTGCTGCAAGGAATCCGATCCGCCACCCGGTCATCGCATACGTCTTGCTCGTTGCATTGATCGTAATCACGTTGTCTCCGAAGACGGCGGCACTCACGAACTTTGTGTCCCCGTAGCAGAACTTCTCGTACACCTCATCGCTGATGACGGTAACACCCGCGTCCGCAGCCGACTCGACGACTGCCCGGACGGTCTCCGGTGTCTCGACCATGCCGGTCGGGTTTGCCGGATTGTTCAGCACAAACACTTTCGTCTTCGGATCCGAGAACTGTTCCTTGAGTGCCTCGACATCCAGATGCAGATCGGAACCGAGTCGGACGGGAACGGGAACGCCGCCCGCAAGTGTTGTCAGTGCCCCGTAGGAGACGAAACCCGGATCATTGAAGACGACTTTGTCGTCGTTCTCAACCAGGGACTGAACCGCAATGTTCAGCGCTCCGGACCCTCCAGCGGTGATGATCACATTCCCTGCATTGCAGGGAATGTGGTTTTCGCGGGAAAGTTTCGCCGCGACCGCTTCCCGCAGTTCATCGATTCCGGCATTGTTCGTGTAGCCCGTCTTTCCCGCGGCAAGGGCTGCAACGGCTGCGGCCTTGATATTTTCCGGTGTGTCAAAGTCGGGCTGCCCGAGACCCATGTTGATGGCGTTTGGTCCTGCTCCCTCGAACATCTTTCTGATGCCGGAGATGTCGATGGCCTGAACACGTTTTGCAAAATACGTCATTTTACTCGATATTGGTGTGGCGCCGCTTCAGATCGCTCTCTTCGATCTTGGTCATATCCATTAAGGTGGAGATAACCGCGTCGCCGAAGATAAGGGATGTCGTCTCAAAGATGGTGCCGAGCGGGGCAAACGAACGGTGTTCGCCCAGCATCTGGCGGATCTCATACTCGTGGGCGTCGCAGGAAACCGGATCCCGCTGCGTCTCAATCCTGATGGTGTAGTCGGCAATCTTTCCGATGCGGGAGTCCGGGGTTGACGAGATCAGCGCAACTTTGACGCCGAGACTCTTTGCCGTCTCGGCAATGTCACCGATGGTCTTCGTGTTGCCCGATCCGGAGAAGGCAACGATCAGATCGCCTTCGCCGATAGCAGGAGTGATCGTCTCCCCGACCACATACGAGGTCATGCCCATATGCATCAGCCGCATGGCAAAGGACTTGGCAACGAGGCCGGAACGTCCGGCTCCCATCACGTAGATGCGTTTTGCATCCAGAATCGCGGCAAGAAAGGCATCAATCTCGCCGCCTGCGATCATCTGGGCAATGGCATCGATACGGGATGCCATTAAGCTCATCATATTTTTGACGGAGGCTCCGTGCGTCATACTGGAATAGTATAGGCTGTGATGATAGATGAGGGTTGGCGTTTGTCCATCCGGTTAAAACGGG
>DALTYF010000075.1 GCA_029986195.1 Methanocorpusculum sp.
CTCTGCGTGCCTGTTCAAAGGGCAAAGCACGCTGTCAGAGACGGCGTGCGATTGTCAGATACCCGGTATGGGAAACCTTTGTCGAAGGACGGGTTCCCCGTGCGCTCCGCGTCAGCTCACGTTCCATACACTCAAACGTCTGTACGCACTCCTCGCCGAACAGCCGCCGCGCCGTATCCATCACGCAGAAGGTCTGTTCCAGAAACGGCGTATAGGTTGCAAAGTATCCGCCGGTGCGGAGCAGCCCGTAGGCATGCTCCACATGCTGCGGCTCAATCATCATATCGAGATGTACCACATCAAACGGCCCGTCCCTAACCTCCAGCACATCACAGGCACGGCACTCCACGTTGGAAAGTCCGGCATCCCGGATATTTCCTGCTGCCGTCCGGGAAAAGTCCTCGCGTGCCTCGCAGGTTACTACCGTATCCGCAACACCGCCGAAGAAGATCGCCGCAATCCCCGAACCCGTACCTGCATCCAACACGCGGTCACGGTGCGACATCCCTGTATATGCTATCACCATACCGATGTCTTTCGGCATCATCGGCGCGCCGGTACGTTTCCCGTGGGAGAAAAAGTCCGTTGCACGGGGAACCAGCACTGTAAACGGCTTGCCAAGATGCGTCTGGACCACATCCCCGCTCTCAAGCTCCGCAACCGCCGCAAGATCGATCATCCCGAGATCCGTCGAGAGTTTCCCCTCTCCGGCACGCACGTAGTACTCCCGCCCGTGTCCCTGAATGATAACTCTGTTTGGTCCGATCATTCTATTGCCGTCAGTTTCAGGATTGCCTCGGCAATATCGCCGTTGCACTCCTCAAGGGCCGCGCGTGCCGTCTCGGGAGACACCGATGTCTGGGATGCAACCAGCTCCACATCGGACTCAGGGATCTCCACCTTGGCCGGCTCAAACCGCGGAGTACCGGACAACTGATAGGAGGTCTGTCCCTGCATCGTAATACCGACCACCTCGGCAGGCTCAAAGACATAGTTGCCGGAGGGCGTATAGACAACAACCTTCTGGACATCCTCGATCTCCTCCATCTTCATGCCCATCTTCTTCATCGCGGCCTTCATCTGTTTTGGATTAATACCTGGCATCATAGTTTTCAACCAATCCTCGTTACTGTTTTTATCCAATGATTCTTAATGCCATCGGGCTTACTGCCGGTTCTTCCCCTGCCGCACCTTCACCGCTGTTCCGTAGGAGAATCCGATCATCTCGGTTCCCGCGAGAACTGCCATGCCGGTTGCAAGCAGATTGTCATCTGCATCCACCACGAACACCTCATCCTCTGCCATGATCTCCGGATCACTTGCGATCACATGTTTTGCCATCGCATTCTTCCCGTCCAGAATAAACGGCACTGCATCCTCCATCACCACAACACGGTTCTTCGGTGCCGCAAGAAATGCGTGCAGACGTTCCGCCGCCGGATATCCGAGCGTCAGTCTGCCGTCTCCCGCACGCACGGTAACAAGACGGGTTTTGCCGAGATTTGCATACCGGATACGTTTCGTATTGGAGTAGGCAAACGTCGTCTCATCGGGAAACATCGCCTCTCCCGCTCCCCTGCCGAACTGAAAATCAGCGATGCGGCGCACCCGCTGCAAACTGACCGGCAATAAGCTCGTTAACTCTTCTGATGAAATCATCTTCACAACCTTTGGGGATATATGCCCCCGCAGCAATATTATGTCCTCCGCCTGCACCGCTGAACTCTGCAGCTGCCACAGCCAGGGCCGCCTGCAGATCAACACCGCGCCGGAGCACTTTTTCATAGGTCCGCATCGAGATTTTGACAAGATCCGGCTCGTCCGCAACATTGCACAGCACCATAATGGGCTTTGCCGTATCAAGTTTGGACAGTGCCATCCCCGCACCGATACCAACAATGGTGTCAGGATATGCATCTCCCGTATGAATCCACTGCATACTGCCCGCATCCTCAACACCGGTGTCGAGGATGTACTCGCACAACTCGCGGATAATTGAGCGGTGATGACGGAGCATGTGTTCGGCCTCGCGGTACTGCTGGCCGCGGTCGCCGAAACAGACAGCCTCCCCGATCTTCGGTTTTGCCCACCGCCCGCAGGCATTGAGCATCGTCGCATACTCTGATGCGTTCCGCAGCGGGGATTTTTCAGTTTCATGCGGGAAGAAATACAACTCCGCAAACAACCGTTCGGTTGATTCGCCGTTTGCAATCATCTGTTCGGCAACAACGCTCGCCAGAAGTTTTGCCTCGTCCGCATGCAGGTCCTCCCAGACCCGCTGGTCGGATGGTTTTTCGTAGATACCAAGCCGGATCAAAAGATCAGCTGCCGCCTTCGGGTCTCCGGAGATTCCCGGAAGGATTGGATCGTCACTGTTTGCAAGACAGAGATGCAGGGGGCGCGTGGACAGACCATAACAGTTGAGACCTTTGGTGATGCGGACACGGCCTGACTCCACACCGTCATCAGCGATCCACCGGGCAATTCCCACCAGACCGCAGGTCTCGCGTGCCATCATGTCGCCGACGTTGCCGATCACGGCAAGCTCGGCGAGATCGGTGTTGGCCGGGTCCAGTTTTCTTGCAACCAGATAGGCAACACCCGCGGCGGAACACTTGGCATACTCCGGGCCGTAGAACTGGGAGTTCACTTGGCAGTACGGCGTGCCGCCCGGTGCCGGCTGGTTGATGTGATGGTCAAGAATCAGGACATTGTCCGGGGGAAGTCCTGCTTCTTCCATGAGATTTTGCTGACCTGCACCGAGATCGGTGAATATCTTCAGGGTGTCGTCGTTTGGTACGTGCCGCATGGTCAGCGGTTCCAGCTGCCGGACAAAAACCGGGGTTACGGGGATGCCGAGCCGGGAGATTGCCTGAGCGGTGATCGCCTCGCTTGCGATGCCGTCTGCATCAATGTGCGAGACAAGTGTTACGGCGTCCGCATTTCTGATCATGCCGGTCGCGGTACTGATGTCCTCGATGAACCCCATTTCTATTGTACTTGGTGCTGCGGCAAACTATAGGTATGGTTTATCGCGGCTTTGCCCGGCGGGATGACAAAAAAATTTTGTTGGTTTTTTTTCTGGAAACTGTACTGGGGAAGGAGCAGGAGGGGATAGTTTATCTTTTCGCAGGCAAACGTATCTACTACGAAAAATGCGGGAACTATCAGCATTTGGTCTCTCAGGCATCATCTCGGCAGATGACATGCGGGTTGTTGACAAAAATGCGGACGGCTGGGGTATCTCTGCGCTCCAGCGCATGGAGAGTGCCGGTACTGCCCTTGCATCCGTCGTCAGGGACGAACATCCCGGCCGTGTTGCAATCCTCTGCGGCACCGGCAACAACGCAGGCGACGGATTCTGTGCCGCACGCCACCTTGCGGATGAGACGGACGTGCTCGTCTTCTGTGCGGGTGAACCAAAAACCCCTGAAGCCCGTGCCCAGTTTGCTGCCCTCGCCGCCTGTCCGGTTACGATAACGGACGCGGCGGTACCGGAGCTGTTCACCAGTGACGTGATCGTGGACGCCCTGCTCGGCATCGGCGCCCGCCTTCCGCTCAAAGAGCCGTATGCAGCTCTTGTCTCCCGCATGAACGCGTCGTCTGCCCGCATCATTGCCTGCGATGTACCGACTCCGGGATGCCGCGCCGACCGCATTGCCGCGTTCCATCTCGCAAAAACCCCGGGAGCAGAGGTGTACAACATCGGTATTCCGCTCGCCGCCGAAGTATTCTGCGGAGAAGGCGACCTCCTTCTGGTCCCCCGAAAACCAGCCGGTTCCCATAAAGGATCCGGCGGTACCGTCCTCATCGTCGGCGGCGGTCCGTATCAGGGTGCACCGTTCCTTGCAGGAGTGGCGGCACTGCGTGCCGGAGCCGACATTGTCCGTGTCGCATCCCCGACTGACGGCTTTCTGCCGGACATCATCCACGACCGGCTTTCAGGCGATCATATCGGTGAAGCACACCGCGACCACCTCCTTTCTCTTGCGGAGAAGTCCGACGCCGTAGTCTGCGGACCGGGACTCGGCACCGCAGCAGACAGCCTTGCGGTTGCCGCCGAAGTGGTCAGGACTGCAAAAAAAGCCGTTGTGGACGCTGACCTTCTCCGCTGTCCGCTGCCCCGCGCAGCAGCTGAGACCGTCTACACGCCGCATGCCGGCGAGTTCGCCCGTGTCTTCGGTGCGGTTCCGGAGGCTTCTGCATCACGGGGAGAAGCAGTCCGCGCCGCATCTGCCGCTTCGGGCGGCGTCATTCTTCTCAAAGGAGAGGTTGACACCATCTCGGACGGACGTCGCGTGCGGTTCAACAGATCCGGCGCTTCTGGCATGACCACCGGTGGCACCGGCGATGTGCTCGCCGGCTGTACCGGCGGTCTTCTTGCGCGCATGCCAGCCATGCCGGCTGCCTGTGCCGCCGCATACGCCGTCGGCGTCACCGGTGAAACCCTCTGTGGGGAACTCGGCGACGGTCTCCTCGCAACCGATCTTCTTAGACATCTTGCGCACACATTATACACAGAGTTGTGATTCTTATGCCCACATTTACCCACCTCAACGAGAAGAACGAAGTACATATGGTTGACGTCACGCCAAAACCGGACGTTCCCCGCGAAGCAACTGCCAGCGGCAGAATCTATCTCCGGCCTGAAACCCTCAAAGCAATCGCGGAAGGGACGGTTGTGAAAGGCAACGTTCTTGCAACCGCACAGGTCGCCGGAACCATGGCTGTCAAGCAGACATGGGCCCTCATCCCCATGTGCCACCCGATACCGGTCGGCGCGGTCACGGTCTCCTTTGTCCAGACCGGTGAGTACATTGAAATCTCCTGTCGTGTGAAGACCTTCGGCAAAACCGGCATTGAAATGGAAGCACTCACCGGCGCATCCGTTGCCCTTCTGACCATCTGGGACATGGTCAAATCCGCGGAAAAGGATGCGGACGGCCAGTACCCGGTAACCCGCATTGAAGGGATTCATGTCGTGGAAAAGATCAAGGGAACTGCGGAGTAACGCACCCTTTTGCTTTTTTTTCTCCAAAAGCCACTATCCCCGATGTTGTTCCGACATCTGAATAAAATGATACCTGTCGTGCCTGCTGCTTTGCAGTTTCGCACATCCCCCGCTCAGACATCCCGGACACGAACCCGCAGTTCCGCGAGGCTTTTCCAGTATGCCCCCTGCTCCGTCTCCGGTGCTGTCCCCGCACAAAACACATCCTCGGGATCAAACAGCCGGCATGCCCCGGCGAGTGCTTCAACTGTCGGATCGGTAACATACACCTGCCGTATCGTATAGCAGTCGGCAAGTTCTGCAAGGCGCGGCACAGCATCAGCAGAGAGAATCAGATCCCGCTGAATCTCCAGAACCTCCTCAAGAAACGCATCCGGCACGAAACGGAGGAACCGTTTCCCGGAAAAAATGTTCCTGATCCATTGCATCAGGAACACCGTCATACAAAAGTACATGTCCGGCAGCGCCCGTATCCCGCATAACCCGGCACACGCGTGTCACTGCATCCGCAACCTCCTCGGACGCGGTATCCTCATCCTCAAAGTAGCCGTCAGTAAGATGCAGAG